>JAFAQG010000583.1 GCA_019246575.1 Acidobacteriaceae bacterium | reverse complement strand
CCGGCCAACTCCGCGACTCCGAAACCCAAATCGACTTCTTCAACGCCAGATACTTCAGCGCACCCCTCGGAAGATTCTTGAGCCCCGATCCCGAGAACGCAGGAGCCGATCCCTATAATCCGCAGACGTGGAATGCGTACGCGTATGTGAGCAATAATCCGATGGCGAACGTGGATCCGACGGGACTGTGCGCTGACCCGAATGCCACCATGCACGATCCCCAGTGCCAGGACGGGCCCTGGGCGCAGTCAAACGGCTCTCTGGCGTTTCAGGGGGGTCTTGGGGACGCCTTTCAGGTTCAAGGCATTCCAGTTACCGTGCGAACCTATTTCCCTGGTCAAGCCCCAGCACCCACTCACCTTGAATTTTCAAACGGGATAGCAGAGGCAACGATTACATTTGGAAACACCCCTCCCGGTGTTTGGAAGACGGTCCAGGTTGGGACTGGATTTGACCTCGCCGAGCCAAATCCTTCGACATATGACGTTCCTATTGATAGCGAGCGCGACGTTTTCAAGGGTCAACAGAAACTGTGGAATACCACAGCCAAGGTGGGTGACGCAGCGCTGATCGGCACGGCGGGTGTTATGGCCCTTCCGCTGCTACCAACCGAGCTCCCGTCATTATTGGGGCCTGCCGAGGGCCGTGTATTCTGGTCAACCACGCGTGGATTCGCAGACGCGAGTAGGTGGGCATTTTTAAACCATGGAACGATGCTAAGCCAGACACTTGTGGGCCGGGGTATAGGTGTCCTCGGTACGGTCGGTGTCAATACGTATCCTCTTTGGCAGAGGGCCTCTGCAGCCTTCGCTAGCGGTGCGCAAGGTCCTGTGATGACCTTCACAAACAATGCGAGCGCAAGTTCAATTTTCATCAATTTTGAACTCCCGAACCTAATTGCGAACGGAAACCTGATTGTCCCTGGTCGGTAGGCCCCATGTTCAAATATTGGCTGAATCGACTCCGAGGCAAGCCCACAGTACGCGCATTCGCAAACCGCAGTACGCTCGTCTACCGTGAAGCGGGCCGTGAGATCGAGATCGGCGGTGAGGGTCTCGTGAATAATGGGTTTGAGATCGATCTGTCGACCATTGTTTCTTGGAATGATCGTCCAGCGGAGGCCTTGTCGGAAGCTGAAAAGATAAGGATTGCCAATGCGGTGATGCGGGTCGCGGCAGATCAGTGGAATATGCGGGTGACCATACGCGGGGGATTCCGGTGACCGATTCCGGTGACGGTGACGATTCCGGTGACGACATTCCGGTCGACATTCCGGTGGTCGACATTCCGGTGACGACATTCTGGTGACAGCGACCATGACTCCGTAACGCGAGCAAACTCGCTCTTTTTCTCCACGGTTAACGACGCCGCCCAATAACGAATTTCCGCCTTATCTATTCCGGATTCCGGATGACCAAACTTACAGGATGGCAGTTTTCACGCTCCCTATCTCCTATCCCCCACAAACATTTCACCGCCAACCGGAACATGAGCCACGTCGACATGTCGTGGTAGCACCCGAGCGGGGCAAAAACACGGAACGAAGCCCTTGCTTGATGGTTGACTGGCTTGGTTTCTGGGTCTTAGGTGCGGTAGGCGTCTTTACGGTGGCGGACGGCGGTGATCTCGATGGTGTTTTCGTCGTTGGCTTCGAAGAAGAGGCGGTAGTTGCCGCAGCGCAGGCGGAATTCCGTGCGCGGTGGCCTGAGTTTCTTGACGTCGCCGGTGCGAGTTGCCAGGTAGCGGTCGAGGCAGTACAGAATTTCGAGGGCGGTCGCGCGGTCAATCGCCCGCAGATCCGCGCGCGCTTCGGGGGACCAGATGACCGCAATGCGTTGCGGCTCGCTCACTGCTTCAAACCGAACTCGCGCAAGATGTCCTCGTGGGCGATGCCTTCGCCGCGCGCGAGAGAAGCTTTAGCGCGGTCCAGGGCGGCTGCCGTTTCCTGGGTGATCTCTTCGTCCTCGACGGGAGCCGTCGCGAGAGAGGCGGCTAAAGGTTCCACCATGACTTCGAGCAAACCGCGGATCGCACTCAGCTTGTGATCCGGCAACAAATCGAGCAGGGCATGGGCTTGACGCCGTTCCGGAGTCGTATTCAATTCCATAGAAATCACTTCGTTTCCGCGCCGGAGGACCAGCGCCGCGCCTCATGGCGCAAGATAATGCTTTCAATCACGGACCGGATGACTTTTTTCTCTTCCGGGTCGAGCCTGGTAACGGCTTCAAACTGCAAACGCAGCTCGTCGTCGGGACCACGTTCGTCTTTGCCGAACAGCAACTGATCGGATGCGACGCCGAGTGCGACCGCCAGTTTCCGGATGACCTCGAGAGTCGGCTGAGACGAACCGGCTTCGTATCGTTTTAGCTGCTGGACATGGGTCTGGATGCGGTCGGCGAGCTGCTGCTGGGTGAGTCCCTTTTGCTTGCGCAAAGCGGAGAGGCGTTGCGCGAAATCCGTTAAAGACGGGCTAGCGGGCACGCTTCCAGGATAGGAAGGCAACCGAAGCGCATTGACGTTCAGGAACTCCATGTGATACGACAAATGTATCACATCTGAGACTTGACGGGTTTCGCTTCTGAGACCTGTTTGGCTCACAAAAAAGGAGACAGCATGGCGCGCATTCCCGAGTCTGAGATCGAGCGGCTGAAAACAGAAATCGCACTGGAGCGGCTCGTAAGCTCGGCCGGGATCGAGCTGCGCAAGCACGGAGCGGATCTGATCGGGCGCTGTCCGTTTCACGACGACCGGGAACCGAGCTTGGTGATCAGTCCGAACAAAAACCTGTGGCACTGTCTGGGAGCGTGTCAGACCGGCGGCTCGGTGATCGACTGGGTGATCAAAACGCGCGGGGTAAGCTTCCGGCATGCGGTCGAACTTTTAAAAGAAGAACATCCTTCTTTAGCCGCTCCGCTCGAAAAGATCGTGCGCAAGGACACCACATCGAAGCTCGATGCGCCGATTCAAGCGGACGTGGACGATCAAGCCGTGTTGAGTCAGGTGGTCGAGTATTATCACGAGACGCTGAAGCAAAGCCCAGAGGCTCTGCGCTATCTCGAAGCGCGCGGCCTGACGCATCCGGAGATGATCAGCCACTTTCGTATCGGCTTTGCCAACAGAACGATTGGTTACCGGTTGCCGGAGAAGAATCGCAAAGCGGGAGCGGAGTTGCGGGGCCGGCTGCAGCGGCTCGGGATCATTCGCGAATCGGGGCATGAGCACTTCAACGGCTCGATTGTGATTCCGGTGTTCGATCTCGAAGGCAATGTGCTGGGTATGTATGGCCGTAAGATCACGCCAGGGCTGCGCGAAGGCACGCCGCTGCATCTGTATCTTCCGGGCCCGCACAAAGGCGTGTGGAATGAAGAAGCATTGCTCGCTTCGAAAGAAATCATTCTGTGCGAATCGCTGATCGATGCGCTGACGTTCTGGTGCGCGGGATTTCGCAATGTGACCGCGAGCTACGGAGTCGGCGGATTCACGGAGGACCACAAAGCCGCTTTTAAAAAGCACGGCGTGAAGCAAGTGTGGATTGCCTACGATCGCGATGAAGCCGGAGACGCCGCGGCGGAGCGGCTAAAAGAAGAACTCGCGGGCATGGGCATAGGTTGTCATCGCGTGCTGTTTCCGAGAGGTAGCGATGCTAATGAATACGCACAGAAGGTAACGCCGGCATCGCAGAGCTTGGCGGTGGTCCTCAATGCTGCGCATTTTTGGACGTTGCCCGGGGTGCGGCAGGGGTCAGTGGCCAGTGGTGAGTGGTCAGATAAGAGGCATGATTCAGAGCTACCGCGACTTGAAAGTTTGGCAAAAAGCGATGGAACTAACGCCGGCCGTATACCGGCTGCTCAAGAAGCTGCCGAAAGAAGAGAACTTCGCGTTAGCCAGTCAGATCCGCAGAGCTGTCGTGTCGATTCCAGCGAATATAGCGGAGGGCCAGGCGCGGCAGCACACGCGGGAGTTTCTACAGCATCTTTCGATTGCACGGGGCAGCCTGGCGGAAGTGGACACGCTGTTACTGGTAGCCGAGAAGCTGGGCTACTTGAAGATGGCCGAACTGGAGACGATCCAGAGCAGCATGGACGAATTACGCATGATGCTGCATGGCTTAACCAGGCGGCTGGAAAGCAAGCTCTGACCACTGGCCACTCACCACTGACCACTGCGGCCGATGAGATCATGATCGACCAAGGCGATCGCCGTTACCGGGCGCGAGGCCTGGCGAAGAACCTCAGTCCCGAGCTGCTCAAAGTCAATCTGCTCGTGAGCTGCGGCGGTCTGTTCCATGTGGACACGCTCGATCTGAACCTGTCGCGGCAGCGCGCGGCGTTTACGAAGCAGGCATCGGAAGAGCTACAGATCAAAGAAGAAACGTTGCGGCGCGATCTGGGCCAGGTGTGGATGCAACTAGAGAAGCTGCGCGACGAACAGATCCGCCAAGCGCTCACGCCGGGAAAGCAACAGCCGCGGATGAGCGAGGAAGAACGCGCCGAAGCGCTCGCGTTGTTGCATGATCCGAAGCTGCTCGAGCGCATCGTCGAAGACTTCGAGCGCTGCGGTTTAGTGGGCGAGAAGAACAACAAGCTCATCGGCTATCTGGCCGCGGTCTCGCGGCATCTCGATACGCCGCTGGCCGTGGTTGTGCAATCGAGCTCGGCCGCGGGCAAAAGCTCATTGATGGACGCGGTGCTCGCGTTTGTGCCGGAAGAAGAGCGCATCCAGTACTCGGCCATGACCGGGCAATCGCTCTATTACATGGGCGAGATGGACCTGAAGCACAAGGTGCTGGCGGTAACCGAGGAAGAAGGCGTGCGAGGCGCGGCCTATGCGTTGAAGCTGTTGCAGAGCGAAGGTGAGCTCACGATTGCATCCACCGGCAAGGACCCGGCTACGGGCAAGCTGGTCACGCATCAGTACCGGGTGGAAGGCCCGGTGATGATGTTCCTCACGACTACGGCCATTGACATCGATGAGGAGCTACTGAACCGTTGTTTAGTACTGGCCGTCAACGAAGACCGCGAGCAGACGCAGGCCATCCATCGGCTGCAGCGGGAACAGCAGACGCTTCAAGGTCTTCTGCGCAAGAAGAAGCGCGAGGCGTTGATGAGGCTACATCAGAACGCGCAGCGCTTGCTCAAGCCGGTATATGTGGTGAATCCATATGTACATGAGTTGACGTTTCCCGACCGGTTGACGCGTATGCGACGGGACCATATGAAGTTCCTGACGCTCATTCGAGCCATTGCATTCCTGCACCAGCATCAGCGGCCTATCAAGACCGAGAGCGGGATCTCCTACATCGAAGCCACGCCGGAAGACATCGAGACCGCGAAGGAACTGATGGACGAGCTGATGCGGCGTTCGCTCGATGAGCTGCCGCCGCAAACGCGTAAGCTGCTCACGTTGATCGAGCAGATGGTGAACGGCAGAGAAGGTTTTTTTTTTAGCCGCCGCGACGTGCGTGCCTACACCGGTTGGGGCGCCACACAGACGCGCATCCACATGGACCGGCTGCACGAGCTCGAGTATCTGGTCGCGCATCGCGGCGGGCGTGGACAAACGTTTTTATACGAATACGACGGCAACCTGGCGGGCTCGGAACGGCAGTTGGCGGGGGCAAAACGGGGCCAAAACGCCGGGTTGTCGGCCCCTGCGCGGTCTAATGGAATGCCCGTCCATACAGGCGCAAACGGCGTTTTTACGCACAATCGCGAAAACGGCATATATAGGGAGGCCTGAGATGGCGCGCATCGTACGTAAACGTAAGCCGGTTGCCGCGCCCGAAACTCC
>JAFAQG010000232.1 GCA_019246575.1 Acidobacteriaceae bacterium | reverse complement strand
CCTGAAATCGACTAATCTACTGGAACGGCTCAACGAGGAGCTCAAGCGGCGGACTCTGGTTGTGCGGATCTTCCCCAATGCCGCCAGCTGTCTCCGGCTGAGCCGAGCTCTCGCAGTGGAAATACACGAAAACTGGATCGAAGCCATACGCTACCTGAACATGGATTTACTGCGCGAACAATGTAAAGCGCGCGGGCAGGTCGGCGCGGCCGCCTGAGTTTTGCTAAGCTGCTACGGGCTACGCCCTTCGCAGCTCAGCAACCCGTTATGGGAGTCATGACCCATTTACAATTTGCAGATACTTCGAAACACAACGGTAGTTTTAAGCGGAGCGACTCCCAGTGTCTGCGCGAGGGCTTTCGATTCGTCCGCGCCGGCGGCAATTGCGAAGCGAAGCGAACCGTTGTCGGAGGTCAGGTCTCGCATGCCGCGGTCCGGTGTGGCTCGTTGCGGTCCAAGGGCCCGGCCGATTTCGGCTGAGGCGAAGGATACCTGCGGCGCATGGCTGTCGTGAAAGACGGATTGAGCGCGCCCAGGGCCGATGACCAAACTCGGCAGGAGAAAAATTGCGGAGATTCGCAGGGTCATCGTATGGACGAACTATAGACCTTTGAATCCGAATGTTCAAGGCTCGTGCGCATGTTTCTTGCACAGGGCTCTTGCACAGGGCTCTTGCACAGGGCTCTTGCACAGGGCTCTTGCACAGGCGCTGCACGGGTTGGCAGCGACCCATCCCTGCTAGCCCGCCAGGCAATGGCCGATATACGATGGTTGAGCACTTTCGAGGAGGATCATCTGACGCGCGCGCTCTTCCTTCTAATTTCCATAACATCCGGAGTCCTGCCTTTGACTGCTGCGACCCTAGCAAGGCCACCGATCACGAACATCGCGAATTTTGTCGTGAAGACGGACAACCTCGACGAGGCTCGCCGGTTCTACTCGGGCGTCCTCGGCTACGACGAGGTATTCCGCCACAGACGAACAATCTCAGGCCCCGCCGAAATATTAGTCTTCAAGGTCAATGACCACCAGTACATCGAAGTTGCCCCGACCCTGCAAAACCCCTCCGACGACAAACTGATCCAGATCGGCTTCGACACCGCCGACGCGCGGGAATTGCGCGACTACCTTGCCGGGAAAGGCGTCTCCGTGCCGTCACGCGTTTCAAAGGATTTAGACGGCAATTACAGCTTTGTCGTCAAGGACCCGGAGGGACACAACATCGAGTTCGTGGAGTATTCCGAGGGTTCGCTTCATGCGAAATACCGCGGCAAAGGCATCTCGAGCCGGCGCATCTCGGACCACATGCTGCATGTCGGCGTGCATGTGAAGAGCCCGCCGGAGCAGGACAAATTCTATAAAGACATTCTGGGCTTCCGGTTTCTGTGGCAGGGCGGCCCTCGCGACGATCGCCTCGACTGGATTTCGTACCTTACTCCCGATGGCGACAACTGGATCGAGTACATGGTCGAGCACGACGGTCCGCCAACGCCAAAGCAACTCGGCGTGTGGCATCACGTCTGCGTCGGCACTCTGGACATTCAGAACGTCTACAAGACGGTGATGGATCGCGGCTACAAACCTCCGAAAGAACCCGGCATCAACGCTCGGGACGGCCGATGGTTGCTGCAGCTTTACGACAGGAATGGTACACGCACCGAAGTAATGGTGCGCAAACCCGCACAGACACCCTGTTGTTCGGAAAACATGGATCCGTATATCAAATGAGAACCAAAAGCCGTAAGCTGGGCACCGCGAGTTCCGCCGTGTTTGCTCCCGCGATGGCCGAAGATCACCCGTTGAAGATCGCGCAATTCCGGGCATGGCGTGTAAAGGAACCGATTTCGAACCGCCGTTACACGGTGGTGCGACTCCAATCCCAGGGAGGCATATCGGGCTATGGAGAAGGCGGGCCCGCGACGGCTGCGGAGATTGTCGCGGCGCGCGCTGCGACGGTGGACCGGCGCGCCACCGAGTCCGAATTTATCCGGTCGGCCCTGCGCGGCACGCCGGCGCTCGAGGCGGCCGTCAACAACGCCATGCTGGACCTCGTGAGCCGGGCCAAAAACGTGCCGATCTATCAATATCTGGGCGGACCCGTCCGGTACAAGGCGCGCCTGCTCGGTCATCTCGAAGGCACAGTGCCCGCGGACTCCGCTCCGTCGCTCGAACGCGCCAAACGCCAGGGAATCCAGGCTTTCACCACTGCCGCTCCACTCCGGGACGCCATGATTCCGCTTCGCGCTTACGTCGACCTTGTAAGAAAACAGTATGCCGAGATGCAGGCTCTGGCGGGCGCTTCCGCTGAATGGGTTCTCGATGCCGCGGGCGCGATGACGCCGGGAGATGCCGCAACTATTGCGGTCGCGCTGGAACCGTCTCACCCCATCTGGTTCGACGAGCCCACGGCGGTGACAAGCCCGGATTCACTGGCGAAGATTGTGGACGAATCC
>JAFAQG010000198.1 GCA_019246575.1 Acidobacteriaceae bacterium | reverse complement strand
AACGACTTGAGCGCAGCGACGAGCTCGGCTCCACCAAGCGGGCCCATGCAGCGTACTGCCTAATATTGGCCGAGGAGGGCGCCGCGAACATGGCGCCGGCTGAGCGAGAGGCATGGCTAAGCCGCTGCGATGCGGAACACGATAATTTTCGGGCAGCGATTGAATATCTCGTCGAATCGGCCAACGCCGAGTGGGGACTGCGACTGGGCAGCGCCCTGTTATGGTTCTGGGAGCCACGCGAACACTTGACCGAAGGACGACGCTGGCTCAAGGCACTTCTCGCCATACCCGGAGCAAGTCTTCTCAAGTCCCAGTACGCTCCGGCCGTGTACGCGGCCGGGGTACTCGCTGATATCCAACTTGACTTCGACTCACACTTCATCCTCATGAACACGGCTCTCGAAATGCAGCGCCAGCTTGGGAACAAGGAAGGGATAGCGACGCTAGAAACCGCTCTAGCAATCGGTGCGAACAAAGCCGGGCGCTTCTCGGAGGCGCGATCGCACATTGAGAGAGCGCTGGCACTCTGGAAAGAGCTCGGCTCTAGCAAGTTTGTTCTCGGCCTAAGCAACCTCGCTAACATCGCTAAGAAACAGGGAGACTATGCGATCGCGCGAACTGCGTACGAAGCAACGCTCGAGGCTTTTCGCTCGGCCGGGGACCTCCGCGGGGCTGCGGTTGCCCTGAATGGATTAGGCGATGTCGCCGCCGCGCAGGGCGCCCTGGCAGACGCGAGGCGGCTCTATGAGGACGGCCTGAACAAGTTTCAGCAGATCGGTGATCCCTGGGGAATCGCCACTGTGCTTCGAGACCTCGGGGACCTGGCTCGCCGCAGCGGTGACTACCCAGAAGCCACGCGTTTCTACCAGGAAGCTCTCACCATTTTTCACACGCTCGGGTACCGCCGCGGCATGGCAGTGGTACTCGAGCATCTGGCCGTTTGCGCGACCTCTGATTGTCAGCCGGATCGCGCTCTCACCTTAGCAAGCGCCGCGGCCGTCCTACGGGAAAAGCTCGAGATCTCCCTGTCACCAGCCGAACAGGAAGAACTCGATCAATGCATCCAGCGCGCGTGTGAGAAACTGCCGAAGGCGGAACAGACGAAAGCCTGGGCACAGGGTCGTTCGATGACCGCCGACCAGGTATTGGCATATGTGCGAACGGGCTAGCTGCCGCCTGTCGGCTGAAATTTGTCGGGATTGAGGAGCCTTCGGACCGCGGAAACCCGGTTCGCCGGCAACCCAGCGCGCCGCGCGTGCTCGCGGATCTTCTCCTCATCCTGCGCGAAGTACACACAATAGATCTTATCGTTGGTAACGTAACTGTGCAGCCACTGAATAGTCGAGCCTAATTCCTTGAGCACTGCCAGCGATCGAAGGGAGGCTTCCCGGATCTCCTCCTCGGTCATATTCCCCGCGCCAGCCATCTCCCGTTCGATTACGTACTCCGGCATGTTTCCTCCCTTCGACAGAGCATATCATCAGCCCCACCTCGGTTGCTCATCGGGATTGATGCCTAGGGTCAATTTCGCCAGCAGTTCGTGCGTTACAAAGCTGTTGGCGGGATGGATCCGGCCCAAACGGGCATCCCGGAAGATCCGTTCCAACCCTGCCGCGCGAAAGATTCCGAAGCCGCCCGCCAGTTCCATGGCCATATCGACAACCCGCCACGAGCTCTCCACGGCGCGATATTTTGCCGCCAGCACTCGAATCATCAACCGACCGACGTTTGTCGGGTCAGTGTTCTCCGCCCAGTCTTGGGCGGCGCGATCGAGCAGTGCCTCCGCCGATTCGAGCTCGATGACCATCTCGGAAATGGCGTGCTGGACCTCCGCGTGGTAGGACATCGGACGTGACATGGCAAGGGAGCGCTTCTTCTTCACCGTCTCGACCGTGCGGTCCATGGCATAACGCGCTAAGCCGTAATAGACATTCCCGAACCCAAGCAGCGCCCAAACAAAAATCGAAGCCACAAAGGGGTTGAGGCCCGCCGCTCCTGCCGGCACCACGGCGGCGATATAACGATCCGGCACGAAGCATCCTTCAAGAATTGTGTCATCACTGCGCGTCGCCCTCATGCCTAGCACATCCCACGTCTCCTCGATCCGGTATCCCTCCGTCTGGCGTGGCAGAAACGCGTGGACCACCTTCGGTGCCGCCGGATCGGAGCGATCCATACCATGCAGACCCAACCGGGTCCACACCGGGGTCAGGCTGCCAAAATGCTTGCGCCCGTAAAACCGATAGCCACCGTCAACTCGCTCCGCTTGGGTGGTGGACAACAGGACTGGAATATCATTGCCAGTTTCGGCGTGACCGGCGGCAAATACCTCACCGGCT
>JAFAQG010000743.1 GCA_019246575.1 Acidobacteriaceae bacterium | reverse complement strand
TTCAAACTGGGGCACCGCGCTCAGTCCAGACGAATGATGACTTCGCGGGCGTCGGGCCGGGCAGCGGTAACTCGGGAGACGCGAACGACGGATTCGGCACTCGTTGGATCGTAAACGGAAACATCCCTCAAACGGGCGGCTTTGGAGCCAATACGCAGTGGTACGCGTTCAAGACGGGAGTTAATATTTTGCAGCCCGCACAAGGAACATTCACCAACCAACGCAGCCGGAATATTTTCTATCAGCCCGGCTTTCAGAACTGGAATTTTGGGCTGTTCAAGAATTTCTACACCACGGAGAGCCAGTTCATCACTATGCGGTTTGAAGTGTTTAATTGGCTGAACCATCCCAATTGGGGTGGCAGCAGTGGAGGTGGACTGGACTTAAATCCGAATGATGCGAATTTCGGCAAGATTACGTTCAAGGATGGCCAGCGCCAGCTGCAGTTGAGCTTGCGCTATACGTTCTAGTTCGTCAGTCACCCTGGCTCAACACACAAGCAGCGGCTGGAAACGGCCGCTGTTTTCCTTCTTAGGCAAGCGTGCGCGACGCAGGCGCAACTCTCAAGTGATAAAGATAGGGAAGATATGGCCCAGGTACAGGCGAGTCCGAAGACGTACGACGTGGTGATTGTCGGCTCCGGCGCTGGAGGAGGCGTCGCCGCGCAAGTGCTCGCAAACGCGGGTGCGAAGATTTGCATGCTGGAGGCTGGGGCGTGGTTCGATTGCACAAAGCAGTCGAGGATGTTCGCGTGGCCGTATCAGGAGGCGCATCGGGGTGCAGGCACAAAAGACCGGCCTTGGGGCGCGTTCGACGCCACACTGCTCGGGGGCTGGCAGGTTCCGGGCGAGCCGTATATCAATGCGCCGGGCTCGGACTGGCGATGGTGGCGCGCCCGCATGCTGGGCGGCAGAACGAATCACTACGGACGCATCTCGCTGCGAATGGGTCCGTACGATTTCAAGCCTTACAGCAGGGACGGCAAAGGATTTGACTGGCCCATTACGTATGACGATCTTGCTCCCTATTACGACAAGGCCGAGGGACTGATCGGCGTTTTCGGAAGCAAGGAAGGATTGGAAAACACGCCTGATGGAGTCTTTCAGCCGCCGCCTGCGCCCCGGGGCTATGAGCGGGTCATCAAACACGCCTGCGACAAGCTGAACATTCCCTGTATTCCGTCCCGGCTCGCGATTCTTACTCAGCCACTGAATGGGCGGCCTGCGTGCCACTACTGTGCGCAATGCGGACGCTCATGCGGAGTGAATGCGAATTTCAATTCGCCGGGCGTGCATATTTTCCCGGCGATGAAGACGGGCAACGTCGAAGTGCGCACGAACGCTATGGTGCGTGAGGTGCTGGTCGGATCGGACGGGCTTGCGAGCGGCGTCGCTTACGTGGATAAATCAACGCGGCGCGATGTGGAAGTGCGCGGCAAGATTGTTGTCCTCGCAGCGAGTTGCTGCGAGACGGCTCGCATCATGTTGAACTCGAAGAGCAGCCATTTCCCGAACGGCATTGCAAATTCTTCGGGTCTGGTGGGCCGGTACATCATGGATACGGTGGGCTCGTCTGTCAGCGGGCATTTGCCGATCCTGGAGGACTTGCCACCGCAGAACGAAGATGGCGTCGGCGGCATGCATTTGTACATGCCGTGGTGGCTGTATAAGGAGCAGAAGGCGGGTAAAGTGCCATTCGCGCGCGGGTACCACATCGAGATCGGCGGCGGGCGCAATCTCCCGGGAGAGAGCATTTTGGGGCACGGGCCGAGGCTGCTGGGCGGCGGCTATGGCCTCGAGCTCAAGCGCAATCTGCGAAAGCTGTACGGGGCCGATGTTCACTTCTCCGGGCGCGGCGAGATGATTCCCAATCACGACAGCTACTGCGAGATAGACCCTCACGTCGTGGATCAGTGGGGCATTCCCGTTTTGCGATTCCACTTCAAATGGAGCCAGGACGAGATTCTGCAGGCCAGGCACATGCAGGAGACCTTCAAGGAAATCATTGAGACCGCGGGCGGCGTTGTCACGAGCAGCCACGGCGAAGAGGACGACTGGGGCATAGCGCCGGGCGGCGAGATCATCCACGAAGTCGGGGCGACGAAGATGGGCGATGATCCGAAAACCTCGGTGCTGAATCAGTACTGCCAGGCGTGGGACTGCAAAAACCTCTTCATTACCGATGCCGCGCCATTTGTCAGCAATGCGGATAAGAACCCGACGCTAAGTATCACGGCTCTCGGATGGCGCACAAGCGAGTACATTGCGGATCAAGTGAAAAAGCTGAACGTGAAGGTGTGACGGGGGAAACGCGATGCGGGACAAAAATCAAAACGACGCCGGCGAACAGCGGGAGCACTCGGCGGAAGTATCGAGCAACCCGCGCAAAACGGGCGCGGTCTCAAGCGCACTCGGCAAAGAGCAGCGGGTGCCTGTCCCTGCGCCGGAGTGCGCCTCCGCGCCCTTTGCGCTCAGCCGGCGCAACATATTTCAGATTATCGGCTCGGTTCCGGTGGCAGCCGCTGCGTTAGCAGAGCCGAGGATCGCTGATGCAGCCGAGAAGACAACGAAGGATAAAAACGACGCCAAGGCGGGCGAGAAAGCCGCGTTCGAGCGCAAGGTGTTCGGTGAGCATCAGTGGAAGACCGTGTGCGTCTTGTGCGACTTGATCATTCCCGCCGATGAGCGCAGCGTGAGCGCGACCCAGGCCGGAGTGCCTGAGTTCATAGACGATTGGCTCGCCTTTCGCACCGAGCAAGACGGCAACCAGCGGCTGCAGGCGGAGATTCTGGGCGGACTTATGTGGATCGACCGCGAATCGAACAAGCTCTTTTCGACCGATTTCGTCGATATCCGGCCGGAGCAGCAGAAACAGATATTGGACCGGATCGCGTGGCCGGCGCGAGTGGCGAAGGATGACCAACCGTTCGCAGCGTTTTTCACGGAGTTTCGGAACCTAACGGTACAAGGATTCTTTTCGAGCAAAGTGGGAATACGAGATCTTCCGTACCTCGGCAACACGGCGGTGATGGAGTGGAAAGGGTGCGATCCCAAGGTGTGGGCGATTATCGAGCAGCGGCTGCAGAATGGGTATCAGGGATTGGTGAAGCCGGGGAAGAAGAGCACTTAGTGTTTGCTCGGCCCGTGCGCAGGGTTTATTGGCAAATCACGATCCCGCGATTCCTCACAATGGGGAAATCAACAGAGACGCTGGTTTCCCGTGGTACTAGGAATCCCTTCAAATCTCCAGATTGATATCCAGCTCCGGATACCCGCAAAACATAACGGTTCGCCGGAATGCCAGAAAACTCGAATCTGCCTTTGGGGTCTGAAATCGAACGTAAAGGCGGGTTTGTCCTCACCTGCTCCCCAAAGGGAAACCTCGGCTTTTCGCACGGGCTTGCGATTGCCATAATCGCGTATAACGCCGTCGACATGCGTGGCCTGCAATTCTTGTGACCCGTACGTGATGGAGGGATGCGGTCCGCAATAGTTCGGGTCGGGCATGGGTCCGACCCTCAGAACGATTCCGACTACCCGCACGGACGTCGAAAGTTCTAGCAGGAGCGTCTGTGAAAGGAAGCCATTCGCGGAGGCTTCAAGTTCATACTTTCCCTTTGGTACGTTCTCGAACCGAAACCGCCCGTCCAGACCGGACTTCGTCTGGAACGCTCGATCAAGCGAGCTCAGCGTCAGCGATGCTCCTGCGATTGCTGCCGAAAACGTAGCAGCGATGGTGCCCGTTACTTCCGAGGTACTCTGTGCGTGAGTGGACGTGCCGAGCACGAAAACCGACACAAGAGTGGGGATTGCCCGGCGCCCGAGGCTCATGGCTGAGGTAGAGCCGGCTT
>JAFAQG010000732.1 GCA_019246575.1 Acidobacteriaceae bacterium | reverse complement strand
TATGGTCGTGCGCTTTGGCCGGATGTCAACGCAAATAATCTTTCTCCGCTGGTTCAGCAGAACCAGCGTGGGCCGCCGCCCACGCGGCAACCGCCCCGTGCTCCCTTCCACTACCCACCTCTCATCGATGAGTTCTTCCGTGATGAGCGAAACCGTGCTGCGTTGAAGACCCGAAAAGCGAGCCAGGTCCGCCCGCGATATGGGCTGTTTTTCGCGGATGAGATTCAGGATCACGCGACGATTCAGGTGCCGCGCAGTTTCACTCGACGCCACCGGAAGCTCGCTCAAATCCAATCGCAGCATTGCAAAGTCTGATCAAACCATACCGCCCCGCATAGACCGGACCAAGTTTGTTGGATCTCCGACCACTGGAGCGAACGGCGAGGTGACGACCTTTACTGTTCCCGGAGGCATCTCGATTAGAATGACTGGGCACGACGCGCGTCACGCGACGGACGCCAGCTTCAGCGCGTCGGGTTGCAACCGGACGTATTCGGGTTCGTTTTTGTGAAACGAAGCCAATGTTGCCCCGTCACTTCGTTCCGGCTCCGATTCGAGGCCGCCGGAGTTGCCGGCTGGGTTCGTTTTTGCGAAACGAACCCAAATTGAAAAGCAGCAGTATTCAGGATTTCAAAGAGCTGTGCCACCGAAGCCCAACGCCGAACGCATAGTGTGCGCGACGGTACGATCTTCGTGTTTGGGGACGAGGGACAGAGGCCGAGATCGCAGTAAGTTGTTGGATTCAGGAGGTGAAAAAGTCGAGTGCTCTGAAGAACCCGGGCTAATTTCCGGTGGGAGTTCTTTCGATATGGTCGACAACGATCACGTCAACCGGGCTCTTGCGCACTTCGAGTTTCAGTCCAAGCTGCTCGGGAAGCGCGGTGAACAGCGATGATCGAGCGCCAAGATTCGGCGGGGGCACATCATCGGAACGAGTTGAGAGCATGTCCGGGTCCCACTCCAGTCTGAAATCGAAGACTCCCGCGAGTGCAGTGCGATCTTGCACGGAACGGCCGAGCTGATCGGATAACGCCTTGGCCAGCATTTCGGTCGAGACCTGGCTCCTTTCGCCACGACCAGCGCGTAGATTGAACGCTCCTTCGTGTCGTGGTGGATGATCAGCTTAAACCGGTCAGCCAGTAATTGCTGCATCATCTGCTGAAGCGCGGTGGGCTGGCCGGGCATTCGCGGCGAGGGGAACGATTTGTCGTCGGGAGCATTGGCATCGATGTCATAGCGGACCGAGTCGAGCCACTTCGGATTACCATAGACGCGGTCTCTTTGGATTCCATAGGCCCAGGTGATCAGAAAAAGTAGCGATGTGCCGTGCGTGGCGATCTGGTGTCCAGAGCGGCGGATACCGACGGTCGTGTCGGGATCGGATGGCTTTATCGATGCGATCTCGAAGGCCGGCGGTTCGGCGTAAGCCATCAGCGCGGCAATGAGGACAAAGGATCTCATGTTCCGAGTCGAGAGAGGCAATTTGACCCCGTCACGCCTTCGTTCCGGGCTCCGACTGCAGACCTCCGGAGCACCGGCGACTAATGTCATAGCGGACGCACGGCGCAGTGCCACTACCGAATGTTATCCTGAGATTTCCAGGCGACCGGCGCGGGGGCGGGTGAGTGTGTCGCCATAACTCATACGGATCCAAACAAGCTTTGAAGATCGGATTTGTAAGTCTCGGCTGTCCGAAAAACCTCGTTGACACCGAAGTGATGATGGGCCAACTTGTGGCCGACGGTCACGAGCTTACGGCTCAGCCTGCCGAAGCGGACGTCATCGTGGTAAACACGTGCAGCTTTATCGATCCCGCTAAGCAGGAGTCGGTGGACACGATCGTCGAGATGGCGGAGTACAAAAAGACGGGCAAAGCGCAGCGGCTGGTCGTTGCGGGGTGCCTGGTTGAGCGCTACCGGTCCGACATCCACAAAAGTATTCCAGAGGTGGATGCGGTTCTTGGGACGAACGAGCTCGAGAAGATTACAGCCCTGTGCGAAGGCGTAACTCCCAAGCTGCTTGCTGCGACGCCGTACCTGTACCACGACCTCACAGCACGGGTTTTTACAACGCCGCGGCATTCCGCATACATAAAGATTGCCGAGGGCTGCGATCATCCGTGCTCGTTCTGCGTGATTCCGCAGTTCCGGGGACAGTTTCGCAGCCGCCGATTTGAAAGCGTCATCGCGGAAGCGTCGCGTATGTTTGCGATGGGCGTCCGTGAGATCAACCTGATCGGTCAGGACACAACCTGCTACGGCGAAGATCTTGGCCTGAAGAACGGGTTAGCGCAACTGCTGGCGCGACTGGCGGCGATTCCGGCCGAATTGCCGCATTGGATCCGGTTCCTATACGCTTATCCGAATAGAGTCACGCAGCAGTTGCTGGATACGATGGCGGCGCACGAGTCGCTGGTGAAATACATCGACAT
>JAFAQG010000716.1 GCA_019246575.1 Acidobacteriaceae bacterium | reverse complement strand
ACCGCTGCGCACGGGCATCGCATCTTTCTCATTACGGCATCAAACGATCGCGGCGTTCTGTACGGCACCTTCGCGCTGCTGCGAAAAATCGCACTCGGCCAGGAGCTCGATCACATCGGTGAGCAGCAGAGCCCGTACGCGCCCATTCGCTGGACCAACGAATGGGACAACCTCGACGGCAGCATCGAGCGGCAGTACGGCGGGCGCTCCATATTCTTCGAGGGCGGCAATGTGCTTCCGGACCTGACGCGCGCGGGCGATTACGCGCGATTGCTCGCCTCCATCGGCGTGAATGGCTGCACAGTGAACAACGTCAACGCCGATTTGCGTGTGCTCACGCCCGAGTTTCTGCCGCAGCTTGCCCGCATTGCCGATGTATTCCGGCCGTGGGGCGTGCGGATGTCGATCTCGGTCGATTTCGGCAGCCCGAAAACGCTGGGCCATTTGGATACGTTCGATCCGCTCGACCCCAAGGCAGCCGAATGGTGGAAGCAAAAGGCCGGCGAGGTCTATCGCGCGATACCCGACCTCGGCGGCTTCTTATTGAAAGCCGATTCGGAAGGACGCGTCGGCCCTTCCACCTACGGACGCACTCATGCGGACGCCGCCAACGTGATCGCACGAGCATTGAAGCCGCACGGGGGTGTTCTCGTATACCGCGCTTTCGTTTACAACCACCACATGGACTGGCGCAATCTCAAAAACGACAGAGCACGGGCCGCCGTGGATAATTTCGCGAAGCTCGACGGCCAGTTTGACGACAATGTCGTGGTTCAAATTAAGCACGGTCCCATCGATTTCCAGGTGCGCGAGCCTGTATCGCCGCTGTTCGCCGCGCTCAAGCGCACCAACGAAGTCATCGAGCTGCAGATCACGCAGGAGTACACGGGCCAGCAGCGCCACCTCTGTTTTCTTTTGCCGATGTGGAAGGAAGCGCTCGACTTCGATTTGCGTGCCGGGAATCGCAGCACGCCGGTGAAGGACATCATCTCCGGGCGAACGTTCCATCGGCCCGTAGGCGGTTTCGTCGGCGTCGCAAACGTCGGGCGCGATCCGAACTGGCTCGGCTACGATCTCGCGATGGCAAACCTGTATGCCTTCGGGCGTATTGCATGGAACGCCGACCTCGAGACGCGAGACATTGTAGACGAATGGACTCGCTTAACATTCGGGTCCGAGGCGGGCGTTGTGGACACCATCGACAACCTGCAGCTTCGGTCCTGGCGCGTGTACGAAAACTACACCGGGGCGCTCGGCGTGGGCGGATTGACCGACATCGCCGGCGGACCCGGCGGCTATGTCGGCAGTCACTACGGCCCGGGCATCGAATCTTCGGAGCGCAACGGTTGGGGCCAGTGGCATCGCGCCGACGAGAACGGCATCGGCATGGATCGGACGGTCGCAACGGGCACAGGCTACATCGGGCAATATCCGCCTGAGGTCGCAAGCATGTATGAGTCGCTGAAAACGTGTCCCGACAACCTACTGCTCTTCACGCATCACGTCCCCTATAGATATGTTCTCCACTCGGGCAAAACGGTTATCCAGCACATCTACGACTCGCACTACGACGGGGCCGCGGAGGCGCAGACATTTCCGGAGCAATGGAAGCGCCTGCACGGATGCGTCGACGAGGAGCGATACCAGGCCGTGTTGGCCAAGCTCGAATACCAGGCCGGGCACGCGATTGTTTGGCGCGACGCAGTGTGCAATTGGTTCTTCCGCGAATCGAAGATTCTCGATGCACAAGGCCGTGTCGGCCACCATCCGGATCGCATCGAAGCAGAGGCGATGTCTTTAGATGGATACACCGTGGAACCGATCGAGCCGTGGGAAGATGCTTCGGGCGGAAAGGCGATCTCGTGCCCCGCGTCAAAATGCGCGGCTGTGACGAAATTCGAACGCAAGGCCGGTTGGTACAAGCTCAGCATCCAATACTTCGATCAGCCAAACGGCGTCTCTCATTTCGAGCTATTCATCGCCGGACAGAAGATCGGTGGATGGGCCGCGGATGCAACTCTGCCATCTCGCAAACCCGACGCACACACGAGCACGCGGCACACGTTCTCCTCTGTTGCACTCCGTCCCGGCGACGAGATTCGGATTGTCGGCACTCCCGATCGTGCCGAGCGCGCAGCGATTGATTACATCGAAGTCACACCTGCCGAATTTAGCTGGTAGCATTACCAGCTAAGGGGGCTCCCGATGAAAATCGCAGTTTGCGTGGCGGTGCTGTTGTGCGCCGCCGGCTCAGTATTTGCACAAAGCCAATTGGCGACTGTGAGCGGTACAATCACAGACCCCTCCGGCTCCGCTGTGCCGGGCGCGAAGGTCCATCTCGTCAACACCGAGACCGGAGAAAGCTGGCACGCCGAAACGGAGGCGGCGGGAACATACTTCATTCCTCTCGTCAAACCGGGGACTTACACGCTAACGGTCGACGCAAACGGCTTCAAGAAATCAACGCGCGAAGGAGTCCACCTTGAAACTGGCGACGAGGCCGGCATCGACATGCGCCTCGATCTCGGTTCCGTGAACGAAACTGTCTCGGTCACGGCGGAGGCGCCATTGCTGAAATCCGAAACCTCTGCTGTAGCAGCCGTAGTCGAGAACCGCACGATTGTCAACATGCCCTTAATCGATCGTCGCGCGGCGCAATTGGCAAAGCTGAATGGATTCGTCGTCCAGGGCGCGGGCAGCGCTACAGATTTCTCGATCGCGGGCGGCCGCAGCGATAACGCGATGTGGATTATCGATGGTGGCAACGCGCAGAACGTCACGCTCGGCAATCCGCAGCTCGAATTCGATCCTCCCGTCGAGGCCCTTCAAGAGTTTAACGTTTCAATCAGCAATTACGCCGCCGAGTTGGGCCGCACGGGCGGCGGCGTCATACAAATGACGACTAAGAGCGGCACAAACCAATTCCACGGTTCGCTCTACGAATACTTTCGTAATGACGACCTCGATGCCCGGAGCTTCTTCGCAGCGTCGAAGCCGATTTTGCGGTATAACCTGTTCGGCGCGAGCCTCGGTGGTCCCATCCGCAAAGATAAAACACACTTCTTCTTCAACTATGAGGGCCGCCGGCAGACCAGCGCCTCCGCAGTGCTGGTGAACCTCCCGACACCGCAGGAAACGAGGGGCGACTTTTCGGACTTGAGCACACCGATCCGCGATGCTACAACGCCGGGCCGCCCTGTCGTTGCCCACAACGTGATTCCCACGCCCAAGCTCGATCCCCTCGGACTGAAGCTCGCGGCCTTTTACCCGGCGCCGAACGTGGCCGGACGGCCGTCGGGCAGCAGTAATTATGCTGCAAACCAGGTCAGCATCAACCCCAGCAACACGTATGTGGCGCGCATCGACCAGGTGTTCGGCGACAAAGACCGCGCCTACGGCCGCGCGCTTATCAACACCGGAAGCGGCAACAAGCTTCCCTATTTCCCAAC
>JAFAQG010000849.1 GCA_019246575.1 Acidobacteriaceae bacterium | reverse complement strand
TCTTTGGCCGAACCTCTCAGTTCGGGCGCACCGGCCGGCAGCGCGCCGACTCTAAATTGAGCACTTCACGCAGAGCATTTATCGCATGCGCCGCCGCTGCTGCGAACGCCTCTACAAGCCTTGCTGCCGCGCCGGACAGTGATCGCGAGTATTGGGTATCGGTGCTCAAACGAATCGCCGAACCCATATTGTCTTCCCTAAGCCAACGCAAGCTGAAAGCCACCATGCCGGTGGAAGCACCGCATAGGAACGCTGCCGAGCGCAAACAATACACATATCTCGAAGCCATCGGACGGCTGCTGGCGGGCATTGCACCCTGGCTCGAATCCGGAGAAAAGACCGGCGTCGAAGGCGAACTCCGCTCGCGCTATGCAGATCTTGCTCGCGCGTCCATCGCAGCGACTGTAGATCCCGCGTCCCCCGATTACATGAATTTCAACCGTGGCGCGCAGCCGGTTGTCGATGCTGCTTTTCTCGCGCTCGGTCTATTGCGCGCTCCCTCCGAGCTTTGGGCCAAGCTCGACAACAGCACCAGATCGCAATTGATTCAGGCCCTCCTTTCCAGCCGCGTCATCCGGCCCGGCTTCAACAACTGGCTGCTGTTCAGCGCCACCATCGAAGCATTTCTGGCATACGCGAACGAACGCTGGGATGCCATGCGCGTCGATTACGCCATCCGCCAGCACGAGGAGTGGTACAAAGGCGACAGTATCTACGGCGACGGCCTTCCCTTTCACTGGGATTACTACAACAGCTTCGTCATCCATCCCATGCTGCTACAGGTGATCGAAACAGTGTCGAACTTTTCGGATGCTTGGAGTTCGTTCGCCGCTCCGATTCGCAAAAGAGCCCAGCGCTACGCCGCTATCCAGGAGCGCCTCATTGCGCCCGATGGCAGTTATCCCCCGATCGGACGTTCGCTCGCGTACCGGTGCGGCGCATTTCATCTGCTCGCAGCTATGGCGCTGCACCGCAAGTTACCCGCGCCACTCGTGCCCGAGCAAGTGCGGTCGGCTCTGACCGCGGTCATTCGCCGCTCGATCGAAGCTCCCGGAACGTTCAATGCCGACGGCTGGCTGAACGTCGGAGTTTGTGGTCATCAGCCCTCAATCGCCGAAGCGTATATCTCGACGGGAAGTCTCTACCTCTGTGCAACCGCTCTTCTGCCGCTGGGCTTGGCGGTAACCGATCCGTTCTGGAGCAAACCACCTCAGCCCTGGACTTCAAGAAAGGTTTGGAGCGGTGAGGACATCCCCGCAGATCACGCACTATAGCCCCAGTTCTGAATCCGGGGGACGTGTGGTCCTATCAGCTTGAGGAAAACTCCTCAGTTATTCGCAAGGACTGCTCCCTTCGTCGCACGGGAGTTAATCAACCTGGGACGACAGTCGCTCACAAGGCAATAAAGGTTTCAGTCAGGGTGGTCTTCACCGCCTCAACCGGTACGACAGTGACTGCAGAACTTCGAAGCGGCCTAGGCGAAACCGTCGACGCCATGACTACAGCCTTCTTCCGCGGCATCCGTATCACTGCAGTTTGGTGCACCTCGAATCTCCAGGGCGGCGCTGTCTCCTGATGAGAAGTAAAGCAGTCCAACCCACAAGTATCGAAGCCCCAATGCCCGGCTCCGGCACGGCCAATAAACTCACGCTAAAGCTCGTTAGAGGGATCGCTTCTGTGTTCCCATGTCCGTCGCTCGTCACTTCCGTGTAAGCGAGCATCCCATTGAACTCGCAATCGGAGGCGGCATCCTGCCCATAACAGATGTTCACGGCGTCCGGCAATCCCTGCACGCGAAACAGAATCCCCTCGGCATCCACAATCGGCGGAGCGGTCGAGATCAGGTTGTCATAGATGAACTCGCCGTTGTATGTGCCCGCGCCCGGCACGATCCCCGTAATCACGGCTCCGTTCCGCGTTCCGCTCATATCCGTGACCATATAGCGGGAACCCCCAATCGAGGTTGCAGTCAGAACCCCGCTGGCCGTTACTCCAGGCCCCGTATAGGAAAAATCGAAACTGGTTGCGTGCAAACCCGCAGCCCAGCAGCCCAACACCGCGCACGCAATCACCAAGCGAGAAAGGATACGCACCGAAGCCCTCCAATACAGGTGTGTACCCGACGGTCGGTGTCTCAGTCAAGGTCCACCGGTCCTGCCCCGGGGAGGTACGAGTGACTCGCCCGGCGCATCGCTGAGGAATGCCGTATTCGGGGCAGAGATACAGTATTCGTGATGTCCAATCGCGTTGCTGTGCTGGGCGGTGGTGTCGGCGGGCTGAGTGCAGCCCACGAATTGATCGAGCGCGGATTCGATGTCACAGTTTACGAGAGAAGGCATGCGTTTGGCGGGAAGGCTCGGAGCCTCTCGGTCCCAGGTACCGGAACAGAGGGGCGCAAGGACTTGCCCGGCGAACATGGGTTCCGCTTCTTTCCTGCCTTTTACAAGCACCTGCCCGACAGCATGATGCGCATACCTGACGCGACCAACGTCAGCGTTTTCAATAACCTGCTACATGCGACTCGGATCCATGTGGCGCGAGCCGGAAAGCCGCCGGTTGTCTTGACTGCTCGCATTCCCCAGAATCTCGAAGACTGGGTCCTGCTCTTTCACGAACTTTTCGGAGGGATCGGAGTGCCGGAAGGCGAGGTGCTGTTCTTCACCGACCGGATCTTAACGTTGCTGACCAGCTGTCCCGAAAGGCGAATTGCCGAGTACGAAAACATTCCGTGGTGGACCTTTATCGACGCGGCGAACCGTTCGACGGCCTACCAGACGCTCTTGGGAAAAGGGCTGACACGGTCATTGGTGGCGGTTCGGGCGCAGGAAGGCAGCACGCGCACGGTTGGCTACACCTTTCTGCAGCTCCTCTATGGGCTGTTGACGTATGGAGGGTTTGACCGGCTGCTGAATGGGCCAACAAACGATGTGTGGCTGACGCCTTGGGTGACATACTTGCGCACAAAAGGTGTGAAATTTCTGAACAACACGCTGGTTAAATCGTTCCTCGCCTCGGATGCCGGAATCGCATCAGTGATTGCAGAGAGCGGCGGGCAACCGCTGACGATTACAGCCGACTACTATATCTCGGCCATGCCCGTAGAGGCAATTACCGCTCTGATCGATGAGCCGTTGAAGGCATTAGCGCCATCGCTCGCGAATCTGAACAAGATTCATACGGCGTGGATGAATGGCATCCAGTTTTACGTGGCGCAGGATGTGCCGCTCGAATTTGGGCACTCCCTATATGCGGACTCGCCTTGGGCGCTGACATCGATATCGCAGCGGCAGTTCTGGAAAAGCGGGACGCTGGCGGACTTTGGCAATGGACAGATTGGCGGAATTCTTTCGGTTGACATATCAGATTGGGAGGTGCCGGGCATTGTATATGGAAAGACTGCGATGCAATGCTCGGCGCCGGAGATTGAAAAAGAGGTTTGGGAGCAGATCAAGCTACACCTGAATGTAGCCGGGACTGAAGTGCTTGAGGACCAAAACCTGCTGCAGTGGTTCCTCGATCCCGACGTGCAGTTTCCGAATCCAACGGCGGTGACCAATTTGGAGCCGCTGATGATCAACACGTCGGGTTCTTTGCAATACCGGCCTGAGGCCTCCACGGAGATTCCGAATCTCTTCTTGGCGTCGGATTACGTGAAAACCTACACGGATGTCGCGTGCATGGAGGCGGCGAACGAGGCGGCGCGGAGGGCGGTGAATGCATTGTTAGATAGGATCGGCTCGACTGCGCCGAGAGTCACCATTTGGCCACTGTCGGAACCTGAGCTTTTTCAGCCGCTGATCGAGTACGATCGGCTCCGGTTCAAACTGGGGTTACCGCACGCGGCGTTTCCGTTGCCGCGGGTTTGAGCGCAGCGGTCCACCGGTCCTGCCCCGCGCACGGGTACTACCTATTCGCCCGCTGCGCTGCCCACCTTCAATACAGCCAAGAACGCCTCCTGAGGAATCTCCACCCGCCCTACCCGTTTCATGCGCCGTTTGCCCTCTTTTTGCTTTTCCAGCAATTTGCGTTTGATCGCAAACGCTTACACTTCAATTCCGCTGGCGCTTATCGCTCATCCTGCTCATGCAAGGGACTCCGCCGCCATGGCAGATAGCTGAGCAGACGGTGCTCTTCATTGTCAAAAGACTCGTGGTAATGGTGCGAATGCGGAACGGGAACATACAGGTCCCGAGGTCCGGCTTGTATCATCCCCATGTGGCGCAGCACCAATTTCCACTCTTCCAAGTGCCCGTAGGCGTAGATCAGGTTATGTCGATCATAGACAAGCATCGATCCATCGCCGACCGAACGGATCCAGAGATTGTGCCGTCCGTCAGTTTCAAAAAACAGTCCAAAGTCTCGAAGAAAAACTCGAAGCTGCTCGCGTGATTGCGGCTGACTACTCTGGTAACGGCCGGCTTCAGTTCCGCCACGGGGCACCACAAGTACATAGAGCAGCCACATCGGATCCTGCATGATTTCGGTCAGTCGTGCCAGTATGCCAACCTGGTTTGCGGCGGGCGCGATCATGAGTCGTTGGCCACCTCCTACGTCCTCGATGGCCCACGTATGCCCGAACACCCAAGCGTGATCTTCCGGTGTGGGGTCGCCGAACTTGTACAGCGCACCGACCCGGTTTGGCAGCATTACAGCAAAATACCAGGTGCAGTCACTTTTCGGCAATCCAACCCTCTCGCGCAAGCGCTGACTGTCGTATCACGGCTGCCCCGGCCCGCACACTACTCGCTCGGCCCGGCGCCCACCTTTAGGACAGCCAAGAACGCCTCCTGAGGAATCTCAACTCGACCTACCCGCTTCATGCGCCGCTTGCCCTCTTTTTGCTTTTCCAGCAATTTGCGTTTGCGCGTGATGTCGCCGCCGTAGCACTTCGCAAGCACGTTCTTTCGCATCGCGGAAATCGTCTCTCGTGCAATGATCTTCGTCCCGATCGCCGCCTGCAACGCCACTTCGAACATCTGCCGCGGGATGAGTTTGCGCAAGCGCTCGATCAGCGCCTTCCCGCGCTCGTATGCGAAATCGCGATGCACGATCATTGAAAGCGCGTCCACCGGCTCGCCCGCCACCAGTACATCCAGCTTCACCATCGGCGAGACGCGATACCCCGACACATGATAATCGAGGGACGCATAGCCGCGCGATGCCGATTTCAGCCGGTCGTAAAAATCCAACACGATCTCGTTCAGCGGCAGCTCGTATAACAACAACACGCGCCCCCCGCCGATATACTCGAATTTCTTCTGCACTCCGCGCTTCTCTTCCAGCAGCTTCAGGATCTCGCCGATATACTCCTCGCGAGTAATCACCGTTGCATCGATGATCGGCTCCTCCGTTTCCTTGATCGCAGACGGCTCTGGAAATTTCTGCGGATTGTCTACTTCGATGACATCGCCGGACATCGTCGTGATGCGGTAGCGAACGCCCGGCGCAGTCGTGATCAGATCGATGTTGAACTCGCGCTCCAGTCTCTCCTGCACGATCTCTAAATGCAGAAGGCCGAGAAATCCGCAGCGAAACCCAAACCCCAGCGCTACCGAGTTCTCCGGCTCGAAACTGAACGCACTATCATTCAGGCGCAATTTCTCGAGCGCATCTCGCAACAAACCATGCTCATGAGATTCCACAGGATACAGCCCCGCGAACACCATCGGCTTGATCTCCTGAAAGCCGGGCAGCGCCTCGGTCGCAGGGTTCGCATCGTCAGTGATCGTGTCGCCCACCTGCGCGTCGGATACGGTCTTGATATTCGCGAAAAGAAAACCGGCTTCGCCCGCGCTCAGCTCATCACACGGCACGGGCTTCGGCGATTGGAACCCCAATCCCTCCACTTCGAAGGCCTTTCCGCTCGACCATAGCCGGATCTTCTGCCCTTTGCGCACTGTGCCGTCCACAATACGCGTCAGAATGATTACGCCGCGATAAGGATCGAACCAGGAGTCGAAGATCAACGCCCGCAGCGGCGCTTCCGGATCGCCCTTCGGTGGCGGAATCCGCCGCACTACGGCCTCGAGCGTCTCCTGAACCCCGATGCCGTTCTTCGCGCTCGCAAGCACCGCGTCCGAGGCATCCAACCCGATCACCTGCTCGATCTGTTCGCGGATACGTTCGGGCTCGGCCGATGGCAGGTCGATTTTATTGATTACGGGCACAATCTCGAGATCGTGGCTCAGTGCCAGATAGGTATTGGCCAGCGTCTGCGCTTCCACTCCTTGGGAAGCGTCCACCACGAGCAGAGTCCCCTCGCACGCCTGCAAGCTGCGCGACACTTCATACGTGAAATCCACGTGCCCCGGCGTGTCGATCAGGTTCAATTCGTACGTGTTTCCGTCGTCTGCTTTGTAATTTAGCCGGACTGCATGCGCTTTAATCGTGATCCCGCGTTCCCGTTCCAGGTCCATCGTGTCCAGAACCTGCTCCATCATTTCGCGCTGCGACAACGCGCCCGTGAACTCCAGCAGCCGGTCCGCCAGCGTCGATTTCCCGTGATCTATGTGCGCAATGATAGAGAAATTGCGAATAAAGCGGGGGTCCATGTTGCGCTAAACTGAGGGATAAAACTGAATTATCCCATAGCGCGCTCTCGCCTCTTCGCGCTCTCTTTTCAATGCCTTACACGACATTCCAAGGATCGCTGGACGCTACCTCTCTGCGCATCGGCGTAATCGTGAGCCGCTTCAACGAATTCATTACGGAGCAGCTGGCCAAAGGCGCGCTGGATGTCTTGGAAAAACGCGGATGCACGAACATCCGCTTCGTAAAGGTGCCGGGCGCGTGGGAGCTTCCTATTGCCGCCCAGAAATTGGCCGGAATCTGCGATGCCATCGTCGCTGTAGGCGCAGTCATTCGCGGTGACACTCCGCACTTCGAGTACGTAGCCAGAGGCGCTGCCGATGGCTTGCGCCAGGTTAGTCTCGATACTGGTGTCCCCATCGCATTCGGAGTCTTGACAACCGACGATATGCAGCAGGCCATGGATCGAGCGGGCGGAAAAAGCGGGAATAAAGGCTGCGAAGCTGCCGAAGCTGCAATCGAACTCGCAAATCTCATCAGAAACCTGAAGTTCGAAAGGGAATTTGAGGAAGCGCGCTGACCATGGCCGCCCGCCATCGATCGAGAAAACGAGCTTTACAGGTGCTCTTCGAATGGGATATGCGTCGAGATCCCATCGACGATGCCATTTCCGACTACTACGAAACTCTCTATTCAGAGGAAAACGAAACTAAGCCAAAGCCCGATGCGTTCATGGAAGAACTTGTCCGCGGCGTCGTCGCGAACATAGCCGAAATAGACAGCAAGATCGCTTCTCGCGCGGAACATTGGCGCATCGACCGCATGGCTGCAGTCGACCGCAACATCCTCCGGCTCGCCGTCTACGAGCTCATCCAGCAGTTCCTTCCGGCGCCCGTCGTCATCGATGAGGCAGTCGAGCTTGCGCGTCAGTTCTCGAGCGACGAATCGCTGTCCTTTATTAACGGCATTCTCGATGCTGTTCATCGGCAGGCACTCGCAGCCGGCCAAACCTCCTAAAGCCGGGCCGGGATCCTCGCCGGAACTTCCTCACGATCTATCTTCGTCATCTATCTTCGCCATTAATCTTGCGGTCATATCCTGCTCCGAAAAAACCTGTTACAATCCCCTGAACAATGGCAGCCATGTGCAGACGTCATACCTTCCCGTTCGCATTCACAGTTTCGGTAGTGCTGCTTACATTAGTAAGTTGCGCGCCTCTGCCGCACGATCCAAAAGAAACGTATACGTTGATCACGGCCAACACAAACCTTCCATACTGGCAAGCGGCCGTATCCGGGCTGAATCATGCTGCTGCCGAGATGAGGGTCAGAGCCGAAGTTGACGGCCCGGAGGCCTACGATCCCAAGGCCGAATACGACGCCTTTCAGAAAGCGGTTCAGCGAAAGCCGTCCGGTATTCTTCTCTGGGCTGTGGATGCGGATCTCATGACGCCCGGCATAAACGCTGCTGTCTCGCAAGGTATCCCCGTAGTTACAGTGAACGCCGACGCTCCGAATAGCGAGAGATTACTATTCGTTGGCACCGATAATTACCGGGGTGGCGAGCTCGCCGGCCACTTAGCTGCCGGCCTGCTGAAAGGAAAAGGAAGTGTCGCCGTCTTCAACACACCGGCGCCGGTGCCCGCAAGAGACCGGCTGCAAGGATTTCAGGACGCCATCGCGAAACAGGCCGGCATGAAAATAGCCGAAGTCATCGACGTCAAAGGAGATCCAACCGTAGCATTCGATGCCGCCAAGCGTTTCATCGATACTAAATCCGGCATTGCCGCATTCGTTTGCTTCTCTGCTACCGCCGGTCCGGAAGTTGGAGAAGTTGTAAATCGGGCGAACATGGGCGGTAAGTTACCCGTCATCGCCATGGATGCCGACCCACGCACTCTCGATCTGATTCGAAAAGGCGCAATTACAACCACCATTGCGCAAAAGCCGTATACGATGGCCTACGTCGCGACGAAGCTGCTGGACGATCTTCATCATCACCCGCCCAATCCGCTGAATGGCAATTGGGCTAAGAACGCGTCCTCGCCCGTTCCGGCATTTGTTGATAGCGGTACGTTTGTCATCGATAAAAACAACGTTGACGCCGCTGCGCGCGAGCAAACCTCCAAAGCGGAATAAAGTCCCTTCACACTGGCGAGTAATGCGCCCGCGCATGCTATAAACTGCGAGCATCCGGGCGTCATAACGCCTTTGGGGGTGATTCCGTGTCCAATGTAATGCGGAGTACGACGGTGGTTCGCGTCGCCCTCCTGTTAGCAGTTTTTCTACTGGCCCGTCTCCGGCTGCCCGCACAAGTTCTCTACGGATCCATCCTCGGCGCCGTGGTCGACCAGGCGAAAAGCGCCGTGCCCGGCGCAAACGTTACGGTTGTTAGCTCCGGGACATCGCAGACTCGCGAAGCCGTGAGTGACGCCTCCGGCAACTTCTCTTTCCCGTCGTTGCCTGGCGGCATCTACGAGGTC
>JAFAQG010000848.1 GCA_019246575.1 Acidobacteriaceae bacterium | reverse complement strand
CCCACAATTCCGGGAGTCGAGACAATCACAGCCGGCAGGTTTCTCCTCACTGAAGCAATAAATGAAGCACGCTGGATGGAGGACTGGGGATTCGCGTGATGAATCATCGGCAACTGGAATATGTAGGGCGACGCCGGCAATCTTCGCGCGCGCAGCGCGATGGCCACCGAGGGAACAACGTCTCCTACCGGGAGGATACGGTCTCGAGATGTCGTAACGCCATCGACGTAACGCGCAATTCTAATTTCCGAATCGTGCGGTGCATCCAGCCGTAGGACAAGAATGTACATCCTCGCTTGATAAAGGACTGCGGCGGCGATTAGTGCTGCGATTGCGACCCGGACCGGCATTTTCCACAGCTTCACCCGTTCGAATAACGAATAGAAGGCGACCGCTGAGAGGATGGTCATGGTCGGCGCTAAAGGCGCCCAGTAGTGGTAATACGGCCGACCTGAAATGATGTAGGCAAGCACCTCGACTGGAAATGACAGGGTTACAAAAGCGGCATACACGAAAGAAATTGGAATGGATGGCGCTGCGCGCTTAAGCACGTTTCGAAGCAACAGAAACCAGCCAAGCACGGCCGCATAGGCGAGCGGCAAAACCTTTATCATTCCCTTTAATTGCAGAATCGCGTACATGCGCAGCTTCCAATTCACTACCCGTGTGTAGTCGGCGTTGTAGGTGAAATAGGCACTCCACATGTCGTGCTCTGTGCCCGTTCGCCAAATCGGATATAAAACGAGTCCGGTCTCAACCAGAGCCACCAGTGTGCAGAATCCGAGCAATCGCAAGGCGCTCTTATATCCGATTTCGAGCTGCACAACAACGAGTAAGGACAAAAGTGCGATGCCTGGAAGCGCACACAGGTTTGGACGTATCCAAAAGCAGCTAACAAATGAACTGGTGATCAGAGCGAAATGCCAAAGTTCAGGCTTTCGCCGCGAGGCGTCGAAAACGATGTAATGACACAGCGCGATGGCTCCCACGGCCCATGTCTCGACCATATTTCCGCCCTCCCCCGCACGTGCTAGAAAACCGACTCCGAACAGCAGGGATAGCAACACCGCCAGCCGTCCGAACGTGCCCGCCAAGATGCGAATGAGAACAGCGAAGGCGATGAGATAGACCGCGGCTTGCAAAATTCCGATTCCCACAGTGCTGTGCGGAGTTATAGCCCAGCCTAGCCAGTTCAGATAGTAAAGCAGCGGTCCTTTGTGATCCCAAACGTCGCGGTAGGGCGCAAAACCGCGATGCATCAACCATCCGATGTAGGCAAATACAGTATGGTCGTCATATGATCCGCCGCCCACCAACATAGCGTTCGGGATCAACAGAGCGCAGGCGAATGCGGCAGCAACGGTCAGCGCTTTGCGAGGCCAGCGGCGCGCCTCCAACCCAGCGCCCGCTGCAGCGATTACAGCCGTCATGCGCGATGGAACGTGAGTGGGCGCACAAACTTTACAGCTTTATTTTCGAGCAACTGCGAAATGACGGGCTCCGGCACCGGTTCGTCCGTCTCAACGATCGAAACCGCAGTTAGAGGCTCGCCGGGTTTCTTCCCTGAATCCGCGGATGCATCCTGCCGGCCGAGCGCGAAATTGGCAATGTTAATTCGATTGCGGCCAAGCACCGTTCCGACGAAACCTATGACCCCCGGAACATCCTCGTTTTTGGAGTACATCAAGTTTCCGTCGAGAGTCACTTCGCACGAAATTCCTTCTACCTGCAGCAATCGCGGCTTGCCAAGCACGACCGCACCCAGAACCGAAAAGGATCCGGCCTCGGAATCGAGCTCCATTCGGATGGAATCCATCTGCGCCTTCCCGGGCTCGCGCTGCTCGACAATGCGAAAGCCGCGCTCAGTTGCGATCTGCATCGCATTCACAACGTTGGCGCGGTGTTCCATTGAGCGGCTGAGCACGCCTGCCAGTCCGGCATTACGAAGAATCTGCGTGTTCTCGTCGGCAAGCCTGCCATAGTAAACGAGCCGCACGGTCTGCGGATTTCCGACTGCAATGTGGCTGAGAAACACACCAAGCCGCTCAGCGAGATCTACATAGGGGCCCAACATGCGGTACTGCTCGGCAGTCATGGCCGGCATGTTCACTGCATTCAGCGCAACGCCGTTATTCAGATATTCGATCATCTGCTCGACGATGCGAATCCCGACGATTTCCTGCGCCTCCTCGGTGGACCCGGCAATGTGCGGAGTCGGAATGACACTTTCGAGTTTGAAAAGCGAGTGATCGCCGGGAGGCTCTTGCTCGAAGACATCCAGCGCCGCCCCTGCTACGATTCCGTTTTGAATCGCGTTCTCGAGCGCCGCTGTGTCGACCAATTCGCCGCGCGCGCAGTTCACGATTCGCACGCCGCGCTTCATACGTGAAAAGGCATCTGCATTCAGCATGTGATCGGTTTCAGGCGTCAGCGCCACGTGCAAGGTGAGGTAATCGCTTGCCGCATATAACTCGTGTAAGCTGAGGAGCTCTACGCCCAGGTCCGCCGCCGTCTGCGAGCTGACGTAAGGATCATGACCGAGCACGCGCATTTCAAACGTCTTCGCGCGCCGGACCACTTCGCGCCCAATGCTGCCCAGGCCCACCACTCCCAACGCCTTACCCCGCAGCTCATTGCCAAGGAACTTTTTCTTTTCCCACTTACCCGCACGTGTTGAGCTACTCGCCTGTGGAATGGAGCGCGCCATCGACAGCATCAGCGCGAGGGTGTGCTCGGCAACGGACACAGCGTTACCACCGGGAGTATTCATGACGAGAACACCGGCTTCCGTTGCTGCGGGGAGATCGACGTTATCTACGCCCACGCCGGCGCGGCCGACGATCCGCAGCTTGGGCGCTTGAGACAGCACTTGCCGCGTAACCTTAACTGCGCTGCGTACAATCAGCGCATCGCACTCGCTCAGGTGCGCTGAGTATGTCTTGGGATCGGCTACGATGACGTCCCAGTCCGGTTGGCGATGGAGAAGCTCTACGGCCGCAGGGGCAAGCGGCTCAGCAATCAAAACCCGCATGAAGCGCTAGCTGACGGGAACTGGCTCCGGTTTCGGTAGCGCGACTTCCGCATACACGTTCTGCGCCGCCGACACCCCCGATCCAAAACGAACAGCGTGTCCATTTGCGGCAAGAATCAGCTCAAGCTCGGCTATGACGGCGAACAAGTCGTGAAAATCGAAATATCCGAGGTGAGCTAGCCGGAAAATCTGCCCTTTCATTGAGCCTTGCCCATTCGTGATGATGGCGTTGAATCGCGTCCGAAATTCTTTTACGATCACGCCCGAATCCATTCCTGCGGGTGGACGGACCGCGGTCACGGACGATGCCGGAGAGCTCGAAAACAGTTTGAGTCCCAGCTCCTGAACAGCATCGCGTGTCGCTCGTGCCAGAAGCTGAGCGTTTTCGACCAGTTTGTCCATTCCTATCGATTGAATGTATTTCAGCGCTTCGGCGAGCGCGAGTAGTAGCGCCGTATTCGGCGTCCATGCGGATTCGCCGCTGAGCGCGTTCTTCTTTTCCTTTTTCAGATCGAAGTAAAAGCGCGGCGCCTTCGAGGATTCCGCTAATGCCCAGGCCTTCGGACTAATGCTCACAAACGCAAGGCCCGGTGGAATCATAAACGCCTTCTGTGAACCGCCGATAACAACGTCGAGCCCCCAGCGATCGATATCCAGCGGCATGGTACCGATGCCTGTGATGGCGTCGACGACGAAAACGGCTTGCGTCTTCTTCACCGCGTCGCCCATGGCTCTCACGTCATGCTGCGTACCGGTGGACGTCTCGGACGCCTGAACAAAGACGCCTTTGACGTTCTTGTTCTGACCAAGGGCTCGCTCCACAGCTTCCGGTTGAACGGCATCGCCGTAAGGGGCGCTGAGGACGGTCGCTTTCATGCCCCAGGCCTTCATAATCTCCACCCACCGCTCGCCAAATTTGCCGGCGGAGCATACCAGCACCTCATCGCCCGGCGAAAAGAAATTCTGCGTTGCTGCCTCGAGGCCGCCCGAACCGGATGCTACCAGCACCAGCACATCGTTGGATGTTCCGAGCACCTGCTTCAAATCCGCCAGAACGTTCTTATAAAGGTTGCGGAAATCTTCAGTCCGGTGATGGATATCCGAACCCATCATGGCGTGTAACGCAGAGGGAAGAAGCGGGGTCGGCCCGGGCGTGAGAAGACGTTGTTTCTTTATGTACATGGAGAGTGAATTCGAGCGCCGGCTTGCCTGGCTAGCGACCCGAAGAATATATGTAGAAGCCCAGAATATCAGACGACGCGAGCCGTCCGGGAACCGGGGCGAGCGCGCAGCGCGATATTTTGACTGGGCTGCTGGATCGCCGTTTTACGGCACGTGGATGGTGATGGTCGCAAGATTATTCGCCGAACTCGTGGCATCACCACTCTAAGCGTCTTGCAGGTAAAAAACCATCCCGTCTGTAACCCATACGCCCGTTGTCTCTGTGCCGCTGCTCCCACCCGCGGAAAACAACGCGCCGCCTGGACTCCCGAGCCGTACCTGCGTACGCGAGCACGAGCTGCACGTCCAGCTGAGTCTCGTCTGCCCAAGTCCGCCTGAGGCCGAAGTGATCGGGTTTGGACTCGCCGAAATCGTTCCCCGGGCCGAGGGTGACGAGCTTCCGCTCTGCACCTGGACGGTTATCGTCGCCACGGTGTTCGCGCTGCTGGTCGCGGTACCGCTGGAGGCGTTCTGCAGGTAAAACACCGTACCGTCCGTGACCCAGACTCCTGTTGTCGCACTTCCGGTGCTGCCGCCAGCCGAAAAGAGAACGCCCGATGGGCTGCCGACGTGCACCTCTGCCCTCGTGCATTGCGGACAATTCCAGCTGACCGTCGTCTGGCCCAGCCCGCCCTGCGCCGAAGCGATCGGGTTTGGATTCGCGGAGATCGTCGCGCCACCGACGGATGTCGAAGGGGGAGGCGAACTCGGCGACGAACCCGAGCCTGAGGGAGAGTTGGAGGGCGGCGATGAAGTCGAGCCACTCTGCACCTGAGCACTGATGGTAGCCACCGTATTCGCGCTGCTGGTCGGGTTACCGTTCGATGTATTTTGCAAATAAAACACTGTGCCGTCGATGACCCACACTCCCGTCGTCGCGGTTCCGGTGCTCCCACCGGCCGAAAAGAGAGCCCCTGAGGGGCTGCCCACGTGAACCTCCGCCGTCCTGCATTGTGAGCAGTTCCAGCTAACCGTCGTCTGCCCGAAACCGCCCGGCGCATTCATGGGGTTCGGATTCAAGCTGATGGTCGCCCCGCCTACCGACGTGGAGGTCGGAGGTGTACCGGAGGAGGGCGGCGGATCCGATGATTGCTGAACCTGGGCCGTTGCGGTCGCGACTGTGTTCGAGCTGTCCGTCGCGTTACCGTTTGAAGCATTCTGGAGGTAAAACACTGTCCCGTCAACAACCCAGTCTCCTGTCGTCGCGGTTCCGGTACTCCCACCAGCGGAAAAGAGAGGGCCGGACGGGCTGCCCACATGGACCTCCGCACTCGTGCATTGTGAGCAATTCCAGCTGATGGTTGTTTGGCCGAGCCCGTTCGAGGACGAAATTGGGTTCGGATTCAGCGTAAGAGTCGCGCCTCCGGACCCGCCGGAAGACCCGCCCGCGGTCGGAATCGTAACAGTGTTACTGATGAACGCATTCTGTGCAATGTAGATCGGTGTCTGAGCGCTGGTCTGCACATTCGAAGGCATGATGACGTAGACCCAGTAGATGCCGCTCAGACTCTGCGCGAGTCCCGCACTCACCACCTGGCCGGTGGTTCCGTTCACCGTCGCAGACACGCTGTTGGTCGCGGTATTTATCTGAGGTCCGTTGTAGGGAACACCCGTCGTAACGCTTATCGC
>JAFAQG010000450.1 GCA_019246575.1 Acidobacteriaceae bacterium | reverse complement strand
GCGAGCTTCGGTTGGCGCAAGTGGGCAACCGACGAAGGCGTCATCATCGCCATCGACCATTACGGCGCCTCAGCACCGGGTGCCGAGATCATGCGCAATTTCGGTTTCACTGCCGAACACGTCGCGTCCGCAGCCCTGCGGCTCGTCGGTAAGAATGCCGAAGCCGACAAGGAGTATGGCGGCACCACCACAGGCGTGGCGCCCACGGCCCCTCACGAGGGACACTCGTAATCGTAACAAGTGGCACGATATAGTTTCTTGGTACCGCAGGAGATCCCCGATGGCGTTCCGCTTCAAAGCAGGCGAGTCCGTGTCCGAAGGTGTCAAACGTGTCGTGTTGGAAGAACTCAGTTCGGCAGCCGGCGGCCTTTCCGATGACGGGCAGCATAAACGCCGGGAGACGATCCATGAGGCACGGAAGAGTATTAAGAAGGTACGCGGCGTTCTGAAGCTCGTCCGTCCCGAGCTTGGCCGCATCTACCGCGAAGAGAATACGAAGCTGCGCGATATGGGCCGTCAGTTGTCGGCATTCCGCGATGCCGATGCGATCATCGAAACCTTCGATGCCGTGCTCGAGAGGTACCATGAGCAACTACGGGCCGACAGTTTGGGTTCGATTCGCAAAATGCTGGAGCAGACCAAGCGCGAACACGAACAAGCCGGCGATCTTGGTAAACTTATGGCCACGGCAGCGCGAGTTCTCCGAGCAACCATGAAGGGCGTCAGCCAGTGGCCGCTTAAGCGCGACGGCTTCGATGCTCTCGCCGGCGGTCTCGAAAGCACCTATCGAGACGGCCGCGCGGCCATGCGGCTCGCCGAGTCGAAAAACCGCGCGGAGCATTACCACGAATGGCGCAAGCGAGCCAAGGACCACTGGTATCACGTCCGTTTGCTCGAAAGTCTGTGGACCGAGGTCATGCAAGCCCGCGAAAACAGCTTGCACGATCTCGAGACTTGGCTTGGCGACGATCACAATCTGGTCGTTTTGTGTGAACAGATTGCCAGCGACCCGGACCGGTACGGAGGCGAACAGGATGTGAAACTGTTTGTGGCGCTCGCGGCAGAACACCAGAAAGAGCTACGCGAAAAATCGCTGTCTTTAGGACAGCGCGTTTACGAAGAGAAGCCGAAAGCCTTCGTCGGTAACCTCGAAAAGCTTTGGGACGCATGGCAGCACCAGCCCGATGCTATGAAGCAGGAGCAGAAACAGCAGCGCGAAGTGGCCAAAAAACCTGCCGCGAAGGCGACCTCCTCCACAGCTCGCGCCAAAAGCGGGACCGCGTGAGCGACCCGACAACATCCTAGCCGCGCGCGACGCGTTTTGCTGCTTCGGCCACCGATTCCGAGAGGAACCCGAACTTCTTTTGCACATCCTTAAGCGGCGCCGATGCGCCAAACGTTCCCATTCCGATGATGTGCCCTTTCGGACCGACGAAGCGCTCCCAACCAAGCGTCGATCCTTGCTCCACGGCGACTCGCGCCGAGATGTTCGGAGGCATTACCGAATCCCGATATTCCTGCGGTTGGCGCGCAAAAAGCTCCCATGACGGGAGGCTGACTACACGCGCCTTAATGCCTTCGGACGAGAGTTGCTCGAACGCCTGGACACAGAGCGACACTTCGCTGCCGGTTGCAATCAACAGAACGTCGGGTTGACCCTCCGGTGTGTCCGCTAAAACGTAGCCGCCCTTTTCTACACCCGCGGCCGAGCCGTACTTTGTACGATCCAGGGTCGGCAAAGCCTGCCGCGTCAGTATGAGCGCTACTGGATCGTGCCGGAGCCGCATAATAACCTTCCAGGCTTCGACCACCTCGTTCGCGTCGGCAGGACGAAGGGTAATCAGACCCGGTATGGCACGCAATGACGCTAACTGCTCAATCGGCTGATGCGTCGGGCCATCTTCGCCAACGCCGATGGAATCGTGCGTAAAGATGTAAATGACCGGGAGCTCCATGATGGCGCTCAGGCGAATGGCCGGCTTGCAATAGTCGCTGAAGATCAAGAACGTCGATCCGAAAGGGCGAACTTTTGAAAGCGACAACCCGTTGAGGACGGCGCCCATGGCGTGCTCACGGATTCCGAAATGGAAATTCCGACCGCGACGGTTTTCAACTTCGAAGTCGCCGAAAGTGTCGGCCGTCAGCCGTGTTTTTGTGGAAGGCGATAAATCGGCCGCGCCGCCCATGAGCCAAGGTACATTTCTTGCGAGCACATTCAACACCTTGCCGGAGGAATCGCGTGAGGCCAAGCCTTTCGGATCGGCAGCAAATGACGGAATTTCGGCATCCCAGCCGTCCGGAAGCTGCCGGTGCTGCATCCGGTACAACTCATCTGCCAGCTTCGGAAACACTTTGCTGTAGGCGTCGAACTTCGCCATCCACGCTTCGCGCAAGTCGTGGCCGCGCTTTCCCATGCCGGCAGCGAAATTCTCTCGCACACCTTCCGGTACCAGGAACTTCTCGTCTTCAGGCCAGCCGTAGTTGCGCTTTGCGAGCCGGATTTCATCCTCGCCCAGCGGCTCACCGTGCGCGCCGCTCGTGTCCTGCTTCGTGGGCGCGCCGTAGGCAATGTGGCTGTCGACGATGATAAGCGTGGGCCGGTCATTCGTGTTGTGGAAGACGTTCAGAGCGCGTTCCAGCATGTTGAGGTCGTTCGCATCGCCAACACGCGTGACGTTCCAGCCGTAGCCAATGAAGCGGGTAGCGACGTCTTCGCTGAACGCGAGCGCGGTATTCCCTTCTATCGTGATGTGATTGTTGTCGTAGATCCAGCACAGGTTCGACGTTTTTAGGTGGCCGGCAAGAGAGGCGGCCTCGTTGGAGATGCCCTCCATAAGATCGCCGTCGCCGCAGATGACATATACGTTGTAGTCGAATAGATCGAAGCTGGGACGGTTAAACCGGCTTGCCATCCATAAGCCCGCAATCGCCATCCCAACGCTGGTCGCAACTCCCTGACCGAGTGGCCCAGTGGTTGTTTCCACACCGGAAGTCCAACGGTACTCCGGGTGTCCGGGGCATTTGCTGTCGAGCTGACGGAAGCGCTTGATGTCGTCCAGCGTCACGGAAAGCTGGCCGAGGATCTCGTACTGAGGATTGACGGCCTTGACACCAGCCAGGTGCAGGAGAGAGTACAGCAGCATAGAGGCGTGCCCGTTCGAGAGAACGAAGCGATCGCGATTGGGCCAGATCGGGTCTTCCGGATCGAACCGCAAAAATCTCTGCCACAGGCAGTAAGCAACCGGCGCCAATGCCATCGGCGTGCCGGGGTGCCCGGAATTGGCCTTCTGGACTGCATCCATCGAAAGGGTCCGGATTGTGTTGATACAAAGCTGATCGATGCCCGATGCGGCCGCAACTGGACCACTCATGACGGCTTGACTACTCATTAGGAAATCCTCCTTATCAGGACTGCGACCGCTTTTGATGCTATCAAGCTCGGAACCCACGTCCTCGCCAGCGAGATTCAACCTTTCGAGTCCCACGCAAGCACTATTTGAATGGCACGAAAACTGCTGGATGAAGGTCATCCTGACGAATGTAGGGTTCTGGACGTAACCTGGCGTGGGTCGGTCCGTCTACGTGAGCAGAATAGAAAAATTACTAAGGATTTCGGGAATCTACTAGCTTATCGCGTGGAAATCGTGTAATATTTGCTTACGGCATGAAATTTATACCTCCACTTTTTTGAGAGGACTACGGATTTCGCCGCACTTTTACCTTATATGGCTGGCGCCGTAGATAAAGCGAATAGCGGATGGCTCGGTTGGAAAGTCATCGCGCTCCTGGGCCGACACCGCCGGACGTTGGCGGGATTGGCCGTTCTCATCATCATTGCTGCTGGTTTGGATATTACGGTTCCATTCGTTACGCAGCACCTAATTGACAGGATTATCCACGGCCTCCAGTCGGGTCAGGCCGGATTGCTGGGAGTTCTCATCGCGGCCGCTGCCGGAATCTTCTTGGCAACAGCCCTGACGCGCATTCTGAGATCGTTTTATAACTACCGGCTGATGATGGCCGCTTCGCAATGCGAGGACGAGATTAAGAACGCCGCCTTCCAAAACTTTCTCCATCTGGATGCCTCCTATCACGGCGCTGTAAACACGGGCGAGGTGGTGGGCGCACTCGACCGGGGCGGTACGGCGATCTATACGGTGCTGTACGAAATCATGGGCCAGAACCTGGTGCCGCCGCTGATGGTGGTGGTGGGAGTTCTGGTCTCGCTCGTTCTGAAGAATCCGTGGATCGCCCTGATTGTCTCGCTTCCGTTGCCGGCGTATCTGATAGCGATCAGCCGGCTGGGCGGGCGCCTGCACAGTCACGAGCAGCAGGTGAGTAAGGCATTCGAAGCCGTAACGAAAGAGTCCTACGATATCGCGAGCAATGTTCGAGTCGTCAAGAAGTTCGCTCAGGAGCGGGAAGAAGCGCAGACGCAACGGCGGCTTCTGCATATCGCCCGCGACAAATTCTATTACGGTGAGCGCCTCTGGGCTCTCATCGAGAATGCTCAAACGGTGATCGCAACCGCTGGCCGGGTCGGCGTAATCGGCTTTGGCGGCTACCTGGTCGTAAA
>JAFAQG010000354.1 GCA_019246575.1 Acidobacteriaceae bacterium | reverse complement strand
GTTCGGCTCCTGCGCCTCGCGCACCTGATCGACTTCGTTCGGCGTTAGAAAGTCGCGATCTTGCGCTAGCAACATTGGCGCAATGCACAGTATCGCGGTCAGACCCGATTGTCTCTTCATTTCCGCATCACTCCGTCGAGCAGCTTGTCGTGAATTTCGTCCAACTTCCGGCTGGTGTACTCCGCCCAGCCGCGCTCCTGGATCCCAAGATTGTCGAGCAGGCCTTGCATGCGCCGCTGAAGGAAAGCTACCTTCAGTTCCGCCTTCTTGTACAGCCTCGCTTTATGAGCTTCGTCGAGCGAGCCGACGCACGCGTTCAAGGCAGCCGTCATGTTGTCGAGTTCCGCATCGCCTTTGTGAATGTCTCCTCTGTTGTAGTAGGTGCGAGCGCTATCGAACGCCTCATCGGCAAATGTTAATGCCTTCTCAGATCGCTTAGCCGGGTCGCGTTCGGATTTGAGCTCTGTTATAAATGACTGGCCGGAGGCGACGAAGTGCAGAGTGAAAGCAAGCAAGGCCAAGCGCCCGCCGTCCCAAAACGTGATGCGGCTCATCGCGCGGCCTCCTTCTCCAGCACTATACTGCGATGGCGAGCAATAAATTCCTGGTCCGGAAATTCTCCGTGGCTGAGCTGAAGAAACCGCTGGTAGTTCGCCAAAGCCGGCTTCGGCTGATGTAGCTTCTCGAAGATAATCGCGCGCAGATAGAAATCGCCGGCCTTTTCGGCACCGAGTGCGTGCACGCGATCCAAAGCGCTCAATGCCTGGGGATATTCTTCCGCCATTGTCAAAGAGCTTGCAGCCTCGTTCCACGCCTCCACCGAATCCGGCTTCAGTTTTGCAGCCTCGAGAAACTGGTCCGCTGCTGCCCGATAGCTTTTTTTATCGCGCTGGATACGCCCGATGGCCATGCGGACGTCGTAATCGTTCGGATTTGAACGTAGAGCGTCGTCGAGGATAGGCGCGGCGAGATCCGGCTGATTATTCTTCAGATACGCGGTCGCGAGCGCGAGCTTATTGGCCGGACTCGGAGAAAGATTCACTGCCGCTTGGAACTGCGTTACTGCATCCGCAGGCTTGCTTTGCTCGAGGTAAATGCGCCCCAGTTCTTCGCGTGGGCCGGGATCAGCCGGGAACTGCTGAAATATCGCGATGGCGTCATTTGCGCGGTTGGCTTTACTAAATGCCTCGGCAAGCTCGAGCGGATACGATTTCAGGTGAGGGTCGAGCTCGGCGGCGCGCGTGTAGTGCGGAAGAGCATCATCGAGTTTCCCGCGACGGACCAGGCTTTGGCCTAGGCCCAGCTCGGCCGAGGCCATCTTCGGGTCAAGCGTCAACACATCGCGATACGCCTGCGCGGCTGCGTCCGCATCGCCAGTGGCCAACAGCGCGTCCGCCAAGTACCGTTTTGCACGGGCCTGATCCGGTTTTTGGCTTGCGGCGTCGCGCAGCAGCGGCAATGCATCGGCAGCTTGCTTATTGCGCAGATACAGCAGTCCGAGGTTTAGCTCTGCTTCGTACAAGCCCGGCTTAAGCGATAAAACCTGCTTCAAATGCTCGGTTGCGGCGGCATCCTTTCTTTGCCCGGCCTCCGAGAGCGCCAAATTGAATAGCGCCGAGTAGTCCTTTGCATCCGCTGCAGCAAGACGCGCAAATATCTCTTCGGCTTTGCTGTAATCGCCGCGATCGAGAGCGTCGAGCCCTGCGGCTTGCTGATCCGCCTGTTGGGCTGGAGCCCGGGAGGAGACGAGCAGCAACGCAACCAAAATCGCTGCGGGCAAGACAGGCACCCTTTGGCAACCATTGTACCCGGATTCGCCGCAATCGACGGGCAATGCGTGGCGCTAGCTTCTTCGCCTGTCTTGCGCCGCGGCTGTCGCGTCCCGGTGCAGGTGGGTGATGTTAATCCCCGAAATGGCCAGCGCCAGCGCGCCGATGAGAATCAGCGGCAACGTTAACACAGCCCAGAGGATCATGGAAAAACGCTTGGCGTGCGCCGTCCCTACGCGGAATGCGTGCAGGGTTTGTGACGATGCCAGTTGAAACAACCCAAGGTTGCCCGGCGCCTGAGGAGGCGCGCTTGCCAGGCGCAGCAACACCGTGAGCGTAACGGAGGCCTGCCAGGGCACATGCAGATTGCTTCCGCTCATCAGCAGGTAAATGGGCACCGTCTGCGCGAGCATGAAACCGCCGCTGATCAAAAACGAGAAGTACAGGTATCGGGAATGGCCGATCAGATGGAGATCATCGATGAGTGTGTTGAACCAGCGCGGCCATTTCCACCCAAACACCATTCCCAACGATTGCTTCCGAGCATACATCGCATAGGCCAGAATGGCTCCACAGATAACAACGAAAACTCCCAACCCGTATCCGGCATCTCTGACCCAAGGCCGGAGGTGGACCACCTGCACGCAGAACACAAACCCGAAGATGAGCCATATGCCGTCGAAAATGCGCTCGATCAGCGCGGATGCAAAGGTGACCGACAGCGGAACCTCGCTTTCGCGGGATAGCAGAAAGCATCGGATCAGTTCGCCTGCGCGCAGCGGAAGCACTTCGCTGGCAAACAGTCCCACATATACCGCCTCTAGGCAATACGAAAAGGGAACATTCGCAACGGGACGAAGCAGTAGCTTCCATCGCCATCCGTGCAGCAAAAACACGGACACCTGAGCTATAGCCGCGAGGCACACCCAGCGCCAGTGCAGATGGCGCATTTCGCCCCAAATTCGCGTGAAATCCGCATCTCTAAGCGCCAACCAGAGGAAAAGAACCGAGGCGAAATTCGTGGCAGCGATAATGGCCCACGACTTGAACTTCCCGGTTCGCTCAGCGGGCCTGGGAGGCGCGATCTCCGTGCTCAAGCCCTCATGATATCGCCGGATTGCGGGCCGGGCGTTTGTGAGGCGGAAGCGATCCTCACACGTACAGACCCATCGCGAGCTTCGTTTTCCGGAGTGTATCCTCCGAAAGCGGCGAGACACGCTGCTTGCCCTCGGCGAGCACAGAATCGATGTAGCCGGGCTCGGACGTTATCTCGAAATAACGCCGCCGTATGGGCTCGAGCCGCGCGATCACCGCTTCCGCCACGCGCTTTTTGAAATCGCCGTATCGCATGCCCGCAACGTTTTCCTTGTTGATGGATGCATCGCATGCCTCGCCGATTGTCAACAGATTTGCGATGCCGGGCCCCATATTGGCCGGGTCGACTGCGGGTTGCGAATCGGTCGTTGCCCTCGCAATTTTCTTTTGAATCACCTTTGGTCTGTCGAGCAGCGCGATCGCATGTCCCGTTCCCGGCGTCGACTTGCTCATCTTCTGCGTTGGATCGTCAAGCCCCATAATGCGCGCGCCGATCGTCGGCAGCCGTGTCTCCGGCATCACGAATGTCTCCCCGTACAGCGAATTGAACCGCTGTGCGATATCGCGCGTCAGCTCCAAGTGTTGCATCTGGTCTTCCCCAACCGGGACGATTGCGGCCTGATAGAGCAGGATGTCCGCAGCCATGAGGACCGGATATTGCAGAATGCCGTCGCCTATCGATTCCTGCGCCGCGGCCTTCGCCTTGTACTGCGTCATACGCTCGAGCCAGCCGAGCGGGGTTACGCAGGTCAGCAGCCAGGCCAGTTCGGCGTGGTTGGGAATGCTCGATTGCACCACAATCGACGACTGTTTAGGATCGATGCCGGCGGCGAGAAACAATGCGGCCGTTTCGCGAATTTTTTGCGACAGCTCCTCAGGTTTCTGATAAACGGTGATGGCATGCAGGTCGACAATGCAGAAAATGCTCTCGTATTGCCCCTGAATCTCGGCCCAATTTTTCAGCGCTCCGAGATAATTGCCAATATGGAGACTGCCGCTCGGCTGAACGCCCGATAAAACTCTTGCCTTCATGCTTGTAAGCGAACCTCCATCGTAAGTGATGGCGACACCTGACACGCCGGTGAGCGTAGACGTTGAGAAGCTGGTGTACGGCGGCGAGGGCCTGGCTCACGTGAACGGCCAGGTGCTGCTGATGCCGTACGTTCTTCCCGGAGAGCGCGTAACCGTCATTCCCGAGCGCGTCAATGCCGGGCTGCTTCGGGCGTCGAGCCCGGCAGTGGTACAACCCTCGCCTCATCGCGTTGTGCCACGCTGTGAGTACTTCGGTGTTTGCGGCGGATGTCACTACCAGCACTCCGAATATGAGTTTCAGCTGCGGCAGAAAGAAGCCATTCTTCGTGAGACATTGAAGCGTCTTGGCGGCATCACGTATGACGGCGAAATCAAGACCATCTCCGCGCATCCATGGAACTACCGCAACCGGATCCAATTGCATTTCGAGGACGGGAAGTCGGGGTTTCACACGCGCGGATCGCGCGATCTCTGCGCAATCGAGCGGTGCTACATTTCGTCGCCGGCCCTTGTCGACGCTATTCACAAATTGCACGATGCTGCGCGCGCGTCTCAATGGCCGAAGTTCTTGCGCTCTCTGGAACTGTTCACCAACGAGCAGCAGTTGCAGCTAAACGTCGTCGATGCCGATCGCCCCGTCGCGGCGCGTTTCTTCGAATGGTGCTCGACGTTCCTGGACAACGTCGCGTACCGCGCCCTTGAGTACAGCGCGACAGGATACACG
>JAFAQG010000261.1 GCA_019246575.1 Acidobacteriaceae bacterium | reverse complement strand
TAAGAGCGGGAAATGCGCTGGCGCGGTGGCGTTCACCGAGTTTGCGGCAGAAACAAAGATATCAGGCACGCCCTCCGGAGGGTAGAGCGCGGTCAAGGGCATGAGCGAGGTTGTACCGAGCGTGATGGCGCACAAGGCGTGCCGCGTTGCGGGCCTAAAACGGCTGGAACATAGGTGACCGACCACGCCTAGCGCCAGCGCAATCGTGACTTTGACAAGAAGCAGTAGTGAGATCACCCCTTCTCCTTTCTCGTAAGGGGACTGGCCGCCGAATTTCTCTTCGCCTTCTCAATTAGCTCCGTCAGTTCATCCAGTTCGCTGGGACTTAGCCGGGATACCTTGGGATCGAGCAGCGCGGCGATCGCCTGCCGGGCCGATCCATCGAAAAACGTCTGCAACACCCGATGAAGCGCGCTCCGACGCGCCGCTTCGCGGGCCAGCACCGGCATGTAGACATATCGCAGGCCCTCTTCACTGTGCCGCACGTAGCCCTTTCGCTCCAGCACGCGCAGCAGGGTACGCACGGTCGAGTAGCTGGGACAGTCAGGTAGCCTCTGTTGAATTTCGGGTCCGGTGGCTCGTCCTGCGGCGAACAGGATATCCATAATCTGGCGCTCGCGTCGGGTAAGTGAAGCTTCAGGGGAAATCTTCATTGATGTTAATTGCTTCGCACCCTGTGTAGAAATAAACACCATTGACCTTCATTGTCAACGGCAACCGGTGCGGGAAACGAGTCTGCGCATGCTGGCCCAAAACCGACGTATTCGCGTCGCTGCATATATTTCTCCTGGCTCTTCGGCATATCGGAGATTTCAAGCTTTTGTCGTCTTGGCGCTGTGCCGGGCCCCAAACGGGTTGGGCCCAATGTGGACTGAGCGGGACACAAATTTGCCGGACGAGTTTGTTGTCTGGGTTGGACGCTAACCGAACTTCGCAATTCCGCTATGGCAGGATGAGGGCATACCAAGGGAATGGTGTTCGCCCCGCCGAGAACTATCTTCGATACAAGTGCCGTGAATTGGATAGCAAGGGACCCGGATCGACGATCCATCCTGGAAGCGTTGCGGCTTACTTCTTTCATCCGGATTACCGAGACCTCGATATCCGAAATCCTCGCGGATCCGGATGAGGAAAGACGCAACACGCGCCTGGACTTGCTCAGGTACTGCCTTCACTTCGGTGAGTGCATAATGCCGTTTAACTGAATCACGGAACAGCAGGCCGCCGCCTATTTCGAGGATCGAACGGTCTACTACTGGGAGCATCTTGATATTCGGTGCAGAGGATGCGAGCGTGAGCTGGCCAGGCAGGAGTTCATGCACATGCTGAGCCAGGAGACGCGTGAGACATTTCAGCACTTGAGAAATGAGTTCGTTCAGACTTTGGAACGTATGAGGCCTGTTTTTCGCGAAGCGAACTGGACACTACGCACTTTCTCCGCACTGGTTCAAATCTGCCCGTAAAGCGCTGCCTTGAGAGTTGGACTACAACTCTCACCTAAGCCGCCCGCATTGCGTCGCGTTAATCTCATTTTCGGCAAGGTAAAGACTACACGTCCCTATGATTCGCGTGGATTGATTTGCAGCCCTCGAATCGTTCTGGCGGAATAGTACCCCGAAGCCGAGTTCTCACTCGTCTGCGCAAACCCAATCCGCGACATGCGCATTTGCACTAAGCCGCTGGCGCGGCGGCCGCTGCGCGTGACGTCAGTTCGACACTCGTCTGCGAACGAGCTTGCGCGCTGTTGCGATTCGTCCTACCATCTAATCGCAGCGTGCTCCAACGGCTTCACTTCTTGAGATGCAACGGCAAGATCTGAGTGCGTCATTATCAAGAAAAACGCTGTTGAAATTCCAATAAGCACGTAAGTGACCGCGTCCGCCGCAAACGCCAGCGCCTCACTGCAAACGGCTCTATCTGAACTGATCCGGCAATCAGCGTCAAACCATCACTCCGCTTTCTCGCGCCGGATCACTCCAGATAGATCCCTAGCGTTATACGGCAAAGTGGCAAACGGTGTTGCATAATCGTCCTTTCCGCCCCAATAAAAAAACTGTTGTCTTATGTAACCTTATGCTCTAGAGTGTCCATCACCAGTTGCATAAGACAGGAGTTGACGTTATGACGCCGCGCAGGAGCCGCGATCTTTCCAGAGCGATGAAAGCCACAGTGCCGCTTTCGCTCGACGAGTTGCGCGAGCTTGACCAATGGCTGCACGACCGGTTTGAAGAAGCAGAGGCGGACGAGAAATCCCCGTGCCGGCCGGCCGCGCCGTAGTTGAACAGCGCAAGACGCCTGCCGGCACCTATCGGCTTGAGCTTGTGAAATGCGGCAAGGCGCAATGCAAAGTGTGCAGAGGCGGACCGGCCCACGGCCCCTATTGGTACGTCTACTGGAAACAGAAAGGCCGCACCGGTTCAGAGTACATCGGCAAGAAGCTCAAACAGCGAAAGGTAAGAAGCATGAGCAGCAAAACCCGAACAATCGCCTTTACCGACGCCGGGCTAAAGGCCCTTTACGTTGTTGCTGGTGATGGCTTCGAAGGCATAGCCACTGCCACCGAAGCATGCAAAGCGTATTTGGGAGGCCCGCGCGGAGCGAACGCGGCGGCGCGGCTATGGAAAAAATTCGTCAGGCCCCTTCATCAACGATAACCACCAGAGGAGAACGAAAAAATGTTCGCTCAACTGCTTTCCGGCCATACCGTGACTTTTGACGGCGCTTTTATTTGCCTTTGAGGACGGCGGGAAACGGCGCAGGATCACGAATGCCGGAGAGGATGTGATACGCCACCTTGAAACCGCGCTTGCGGCGCATGGCCTCGACATGGACAATACGCCGTGATCTATCGGGACACTATGGCAATTCGGACCAGCGTCTAACACATGATGGCCGCTTCGCCGGTTTCAAAAGCCTTGGTGGTACTAGCGACTTGGAAACAGCGAAAGCCCGCGCCACTGTTCCAGTCTCATAATCGGTGAGATTTGACCATTGCCGAAGGGCGGGAAAAAACT
>JAFAQG010001045.1 GCA_019246575.1 Acidobacteriaceae bacterium | reverse complement strand
CCGCAAACGAGCAAGGGAGTGTATTCGCGCGAGTGATCGGTCGACGGAGTGGTCGGATCGCAGCCGTGATCCGCAGTGAAGATGAGCAGGTCGGCGCCTCTTAACGGAATGGAGGGAATCCAGGCGTCCACGGCCTCTAATGCGCCCGCATAGCCATTTACGTCATTGCGATGCCCGTAGAGCTGATCGAAGTCAACGAGGTTCACGAAAATCAGCCCGGACGACTGCTCGCCCATGGCATCGACGGTCTTCTGCATGCCGTCGGCATTATTCTTCGTCTTCACGTGCCGGCTGATTCCACGCTCGAGGAAAATATCTGAAATTTTGCCGATGCTGTACACGGGAACATGTTGTTCGGCGAGCCGGTCGAGCAGCATGCCATCGGGCGGCGGCACTGAAAAATCTTTCCGGTTTGCGGTGCGAACGAAGGCGCCGGGTTTTCCGGTGAACGGCCGGGCAATGACGCGCCCGACTTCATGAGGGCCACGCAGAATTTCGCGTGCAGTTTGGCACATGGCATATTGATCTTCGATGGGGATCACGCTCTCGTGTGCCGCAACCTGAAAAACACTGTCGGCGGATGTGTAGACAATCGGCCAGCCGGTGTTGATGTGCTGCTCACCGAGCTCCTGGATGATTTCAGTTCCCGATGCAGGCTTGTTACCGAGCGTTTTGCGTCCGATGCGCGCCTCGAATTCCTGCATCACCTCGGGCGGAAAGCCGTTCGGGTAAAGCGGAAATGGCTTTTCGAGAATGATGCCCGCCATCTCCCAATGCCCTGTCGTCGTGTCCTTTCCGGGAGAGGCGAGCGTGCATTTGCCGTAAGACCCTGACGGATTCGGGACGGCGGCGACGCCGGCAATTGGGCGGATGTTGCCCAGACCGAGACACTGCAGGTTCGGAACCGCCAGCCTCCGGCATTGTGCGAGGTTGCCCAGAGTGTCGCTCCCCTCGTCGCGATAATCGGCGGCGTCGGGCATTGCGCCGATTCCGACACTATCCAGCACGATCCAGATCACCCGTTCGAAGCGGTCTGGCATCAATAGGATCCTACGGTCATCTAGATTTTTGGTCGCCTGACGCGTTTGCCTGCGGTCCTTGAAATGCGTCCTTAAGCCGCGCGGCCCGCTCTCTTGCCAAATGCATGTAGGATTCGCGTCCCGCGATGCGAGTTAGAAGCGGGATAAATTGTTCCGGCGCGGCCAACTGTTTTCTCAGCCAAAGAGACTCGATACCGGCGAGTGCGTCGTTCACGCCAAGCTTGTCGAAGCGAGCCGTCCGATCGAGTTCCAGGTAAGCGCGCTCGCTCTCCGCAATCTGCTCGAACCGATCCAGTAGCTGTTGCGCGGTGTCGTTCAACGAGTAATTGAAGGTTTGTTCGCGAGCGGCACCATTTTCGTCTTCATAGCGGAACGTTTTCTTACCGGTGTTTGCCACCTTTAGACCCGATTCCAGCGGCGCCTTGAAGAAATCCAGTTTTTCGGCCATCGAAAACAGGGTGCCCGTATCGGTTTCGCTCAGCTTGGCGCGCAGGGACTGATCATCAGCCGGCGATTCCTTGTACTGAAATGCTCCCGTACGGTCGACGGCAATGTAGACGTATGCGGGTGTGCTGCCGGGGAAGCTCTTCGTAAACACGAGCCGTGGAGTGGCGCCGAAAGTACAAGCGCTCGCGGCAAGAACGATGGCGACGAGTCTCACTGCGCCGTTCCCGTGAGAGCCGGGTAGTTCGATCGGGTGCCATGGCAGATCGCCACGGCGAGTGCGTCCGTGGCATCGAAGGACCCGAACTGCTGAGTGACACCGAGCAGCGAACGAACCATCATTTGCACCTGGTGTTTTTCAGCCCGGCCATAGCCTACGACACTCATTTTGACTTCCAGTGGGGAGTATTCGTTAACGGGGAGATTCGCCTCTGCAGCCGTTAGTAGAGCGACCCCGCGAACGTGAGCCAGCTTCAGAGCCGATTTCGCGTTCGCTGCGTAAAAGACCTCTTCAACCGCCATCGTCTGAGGGGCAAAGTTTTCGATGACGTTTCGCAGTTCGGCTGCGATAACCTTCAGCCGTACTTCGAGCGCATGGTTTGGTTTCGTGCGAATTACGCCGGCAGTGACGAGCTGATGACGGCGACCGTCAGTATCAATAACTCCAAAGCCGGTTTTTTCGGCACCACAGTCTATTCCGACGATTCGCATCGATTCATCCGCGCGTCCTGAATGGGACGGCTGGGAAATTGGACAGCAAAGCCTAGGCGAGCGCTTCTACTTCCGCTTCGTCCACTTCGTAGTTGCCGTATACATTTTGCACGTCATCGTGCTCTTCAAGGATCTCAATGAGCTTCAGCATCGATTGCGCGTTCTTGCCTTCGAGCTTTATGGTGTTCTTCGGAACCATAGCGATTTCAGCCGACTCGGTAGGAATGCCGGCTTTTTGGAGTGCCTGAAAGACGGCTTCATGCGCTTCGGGCGCAGAGAGAATTTCCCACATACCTTCTTGATCGCGAATATCCTCGGCGCCCGCATCGAGGACAACGCTCATCAGTTGATCTTCCGTCGCCTTCTCGCCATCCACCATAATCTGGCTCTTGCGCTCGAACATCCAGGACACGCTGCCCTGCTCGCCCATGTTTCCGCCGTTTTTCGAAAAGACGTGGCGAATTTCGCTGACCGTGCGATTGCGGTTGTCGGTCGCAACGTTCACGAGTAGTGCAGCGCCGCCGGGCCCATAGCCTTCAAACAGGATTTCCTCGATCTGCCCGCCCTCGAGTTCGCCGGTGCCGCGCATGATGGCGCGCTTGATATTGTCGGCGGGCATGCTGACTGCTTTGGCCGCCGTAATTGCTGTCCGCAGCCGTGCATTCGCATCAGGATCGCCGCCGGAGCGCGCCGCGATCATGATTTCCTTGATGAGGCGCGTGAACGTCTTTCCGCGCTTTGCGTCCAGGGCCGCTTTTTTGTGCTTAATAGTGGCCCATTTGCTGTGTCCAGACATGGGAAACCTCTAATCTGCTTAATTTACGAGAATAACAAAGATTGCGCTATGCAAGAAGCAGGAAGCCGGAAGCAAGAAGCACGAAGCAAGAAGCGGGAAGCGGAAGCCGCTAGCTTTGCGCGCGGCTCACATAAATCACCCGCTCACTTCGTTCGCGGCTCCGAGTCGAGATTCCGGACCCTGGAACATTGTTGTATTAGCGCGGAGTTGCTGGTTTTTGAGTTCCTGGTGGGTGTTTTTCGAGATCAGGAGCGCCATGCGGGCCTGATGAACTTCGTCTTTCCGGGCTTCGGCTTTGGCTTTGCGAAAATCCGCGGTGTCTTTATCGCGCTGTTTCTGTTCCTGCGATTCGAAGCCAATCTGTTCCTTGATCCTTTGGGCTCT
>JAFAQG010000997.1 GCA_019246575.1 Acidobacteriaceae bacterium | reverse complement strand
TCGCAACACCACGATTCCGACGCGCAAGAGCGAAGTCTTCTCGACGGCGGCGGACAGCCAGACGTCGGTGGAGATCAAGGTGTTCCAGGGCGAGCGCGCCATGGCTCGGGATAACCGGCTACTGGGCGTGTTCCAACTGGTCGGGATACCCCCAGCGCCGCGAGGCATTCCGCAGATCGAGGTCACGTTCGATATCGATGCCAACGGGATTCTGAACGTGGTCGCGAAGGATCGGGCGACGAACAACGAGCAAAAGATCACGATTACGTCGTCTTCGGGACTGAGCAAGGACGAGGTCGAGAAGATGGCGCGGGATGCGGAATCTCACGCTGCGGACGACCGCAAGAAGAGAGACGAGATCGATGCGCGGAACCGGGCCGACGCTCTGGTGTACAACGTCGAAAAGATGTTGAAGGAGCACCGCGACAAGATCTCGGAGTCGGACGCGAAGGAGGTCGAGGGGGCGCTCGAGAACGCGAAGAAGGCGATGGCCGAAGGCGGAGTGGAGCAGATCAACTCGGCAACCGATAAGCTGACGAGCGCAAGCCACAAGCTGGCCGAAGCGATGTACAAGACGCAAGCGGGCGCCGGGAACGGTGCGGGTGCAGGCGCCGGAACGACGGCCGGTGCAGGCGCTCCTGGCGGCGATGGCCGTCAACAACAACAGAAGGACAACGTTGTCGATGCCGAGTTCGTCGACGTCGATGACAAGAAGTAAAAGTTAGCTGTCGGCGATCAGCTTTCAGCGGTCAGGTTTTGCAATCGCTTTTCAAGGCGATTGACTTAGCTGAGGCTGATCGCTGATCGCTTTTGAGTTTTGTTATGCCTGCTGCAGCCAAAAAAGATTATTACGAGATCCTGGGCGTCGGCAAGAGTGCCGATCCGGAGGAGATCCGGAAGGCCTACCGCCGGCTTGCGCGCAAGCACCACCCGGACTTGAACCCCGGCGACAAAGCAGCAGAGGACCGCTTTAAGAACGTTCAAGAAGCGTACGATGTTCTGAGCGACGAGAACAAGAGGAAGATTTACGATCAGTACGGCTTCTATTCGGAAAATATTCCACCGAACGGAACAGGGCCGGGCGGAGCGGGTTTCGGTGGCGGGCCGAATTTCGGGGGTTTCGATTTCAGCGAGTTTCTCCGGCAGCAGCGTCAGGGCGCACAAGCCAGTGGGGGAGCGGGCCCGGGTGCCGGCGGAGAGGGCTCCGGCGGGTCTTTCCGCGACATATTCAGTCAGTTCTTCAGCCGCGGTTCCCGCAACACAGCGCCTCAACCGGAGCGCGGCGCAGATCTCGAATACGGGTTAAACATTGATTTCTGGCAGGCTATTCGCGGAACGCAGGTGAAGCTGAATATCTCGCGTCAGGAAACGTGCGAGACGTGCCACGGAACCGGATCGTCGGGCAGCAATGTTGCCGTTTGTCCAGAGTGCGACGGCACGGGCACGGTTACGCAGATGGCCGGCGCGATGAAGTTCAACTTGACGTGCCAGCGCTGCGGAGGCACCGGGCGGCTCAGAAATGCTTGCCCGACCTGCAGGGGCGAAGGAGTGTTGACGAGGCCGGATACGGTAGAGGTCCGAATTCCGCCGGGTGTGGCGTCAGGCTCACGATTGCGCGTAGCCGGTAAAGGAAATGCGGGCCTGGCGAGCGGTCCTCCCGGCGATCTGTATATTACCGTTCGCGTTGAAGAGCATCCGTTTTTCAAGCGAGTCGGCGACAACATCGAGGTACAGATTCCGTTGTCCGTGAGCGAGGCGGGGTTGGGCGCCAAAATCGAGGTCCCTACGATCGATGGGCGGGCGCTGCTGAAGATTCCCCAAGGCACACAAAACGGGCAGAAGTTCCGTCTGCGCGAAAAGGGTGTTTTTAACTCCAGAAAGAATTCGCGAGGCGACGAAATTGTCGAGGTTGTGCTGCAAGCGCCCAACGTTCACAATGAGCGGACAAGGGAGCTGCTGCGCGAGCTGGCGCAGGTACAAACAGAAGACCCGCGCTCGCGGATCTGGGAGCAGGTACAAGCAAGTGCATGAGGGCTGGGGAGAAATATGACGAAAGGCAAAAGCAAAGCGGCTTACATGATTTCGGCTGTTGCCGAACGCTACGATATTCATCCGCAGACGCTTCGGCTTTACGAGCGAGAGGGCCTGCTCACACCGTCTCGCAGCGAGGGCAACACGCGCCTTTATACGGATGAAGACCTGGAGCGGCTGGAAGTCATATTGAAGCTCACGCGTGAGCTGGGCGTGAATCTGGCGGGGGTGGAGATTATTCTGAACATGCGCGAAAAAATGGAGGCCATGCAGAAGCAGATGGAAGGATTTATCGCCACCCTGAATCGCGAGCTTTCCCAGCGCGCAAACCAGGTCATCAACGAAACGAATAGTCATTCGCTGATGCCGGTTATTCAAATCAATGCTCTAAATGCGACAAGGTCCGACGGCAAGAGGGTGGGCACGGACAAGAGAAGAGCACGTTAGCACGCCTCGCTTACTAAAGCCGATCGCAACATTAGGCCCGTCCGCGGAATTTAATTTCTGCGGCCGGGTTTTGTTGTTTAAAACACTTTTCTGTTGCAAAGTAGCCGCGCTTCGGATAAGCTCTTGTCCCAAAGGAGGGCAGCATGAAACGTCTGCTCACGAGTTGTATCCTCGCGGTTTTGGCGGCGCCGTTTGCGTCCGCGCAGATGGGCGACTATCTGGATGTGTTTGTCGCGAAAGTGAAGCCCGAGAAGCGCGCGGATTTCGATGCCGTGAACCGGAGAATCACAGAGGCAAATCGGAAGGCCAAAGGCGACACCTGGATCGCATTGGAAATTCTGTATGGCGAATCGAACACGATTTATTTCGTCAGTCAGCGTAAGGATTACGCGGCAGTCGATGCCGGAACGACGGCATTTGAAAACGCGATCAAAGAAGCGTACGGCC
>JAFAQG010000899.1 GCA_019246575.1 Acidobacteriaceae bacterium | reverse complement strand
TTACGACACGCCCGCATATCTGCGGCGACCGAAGAGGCTGGTGCAGTAAGCTGCTGCGAGTGCGGGACGCCGGCATCGGCTCCCGCATTTCGCATAAATGCGGTCCAGTAAAGCTTAAATAACGATTCGGGCGGCGTGTCCTCCCGGCCGCGTCGCTCCCGGGGATACTAGCCTCGACGGGCTTACCGCTTTTTCCGGACGAGGCGCCGCGCCTTCCGGATGATGCCGGGTGTCGGTGCGAACGCTTCACCGACGAGCGCTTCCTGCTGATCGTGGTGCACTTTGTGCGAGCCGGGCGCAGGACTTGCGGCCGTTGCTCGTCCCACATACCGGAGTGGGCGCTTCTGCTGTGTGCCCGCTGCTGCGGGGTAGATGATCGGCTGCATCTGCTCTTCCACGAAGTACCAGGCGCCCATGTTTTCGGGCTCCTCCTGTACCCAGAACAAATCGGCGATGTCAGAATAACGCCGCAGGACGTCTCTGAGTTCTTTCAACGGGAATGGGTACAGCTGCTCGAGCCGGATAATGGCGACGTCGTTGCGTTCCAGCTCCTCTCGCTTCTGAATCAGGTCGTAGTAGACCTTTCCGGAGCACAGCAGAATGCGGCTGATCTGATTCCCGAGGAATTGCGAATCGCCGATTACCTTTTGAAACGCGCCGGTTGTCAGTTCATCGAGCCGCGATGCCGCTTTCGGATAACGCAGCAGGAACTTCGGGGTAAAAACAATGAGCGGCTTACGAACTCCGCGCCGGTCGGGGCCACCATACATTTGTCTGCGTAGCAGATGGAAGTACTGCGCCGGCGTTGTGCAATTACATACCTGAATGTTGTTCTCCGCGCACAGCTCGAGGAAACGCTCGATGCGAGCGCTCGAGTGTTCGGGGCCTTGGCCTTCAAGCCCGTGCGGGAGCAACAGCACCAGTCCGCTCGGCTGATTCCACTTCGATTCCGCGGACACGACGAACTGATCGATGATGATCTGCGCGCCGTTGACGAAATCACCGAATTGCGCTTCCCACATCACGAGGGTGAGCGGATCGGCCACGCTGTACCCGAATTCGAAGCCCATAACTGCGTATTCGCTTAACGGGCTGTCGACTACTTCGAATCTCGCCTGCCGCGGATCGAGATGCTTCAAAGGGATATAGGTTTCGCCGGTCTCGTAGTCGCTGAACTCCAGGTGCCGCTGAGTAAAGGTTCCACGCGATACGTCCTCGCCGCTTAGGCGGACAGGCGTCCCCTCCAGTACCAAGCTTCCGAATGCGAGCGTTTCCGCGAAGCCCCAATCGATGGGCGCGCCCTTCAGCACTTCGCGGCGTTTATCGACGAGGCCTTTCAGCTTGGGATGAAGGTTGAAGTGATCCGGAAGAGCGGTGCATCTCTCAATTACTTTGGCAAGCGTGTTGTAATCGGTCGCAGTAGAGGGGATCGGTTGATAGACCTCTTCCGCCGGAGCTTGCGCGAACTGCTCGATGACAAACTCTTCGCGATGTTTCTTGGCCTGGTCGTAGGTCTCGTTCAAACGAGTGCGCGCTTGGTTGCGCAGAGCCTCGATCTGCTGTTGGCCGACGAACTTTTCACGCACGAGGCGTTCAGAGTATTGCGTCGCAACGCTGGGAAGAGCTTTGATCTTCCGATACATTACGGGCTGTGTATAGCTGGGGTCGTCGGCCTCGTTATGCCCCTGCCGCCGATATCCGATGACGTCGATGACAACATCGCGCTTGAACTGCTGGCGGTAATCGTAAGCGAGCTGCGCGGCCCGCAGAGAGGCTTCCGCATCGTCGGCGTTTACATGTAAGACGGGCGCTTGCACGGAAAGCGCTACGTCCGTAGAATAGACGCTGCTTCGACCTTCGAGCGGGTTGGTGGTGAAGCCAATCTGGTTGTTCGTGACAAGATGAATGGTTCCGCCGGTTGTGTACCCTTCCAGCTGCGATAACTGCAGAACCTCGGAGACGACACCCTGTCCGATGAGGGCGGCATCGCCGTGAATGAGAATCGGGACGACACGCTTGCGCTCGACATCGCCGATGCGATCCTGTTTCGGCCTGACAAGCCCTTCGACTACAGGATCGACGGCTTCGAGGTGGCTCGGATTGAATGCGACAGAGACCAGGATTTCCTTGCTCAGCGTCGATTTGTGAATGCCGCTCGCGCCGAGATGGTATTTGACGTCCCCGGAACCCTGGACGCTCTCCGGATCGGGCTCGCCTTCAAACTCGGAAAAGACTTGCGCCATGGATTTGCCGACGATGTTAGCCAGGACGTTCAACCGGCCGCGATGAGCCATGCCGATGACTATCTCGAGTGCATCATCGTTAGCAGCGCGTTCTAAGACTTCGTCCAAAACGACAATGGTGCTCTCGAGTCCTTCTAACCCGAACCGCTTCTGTCCGACAAAGCGCGTTTGCAGGAAATGCTCGAACTCTTCCGCTTGAATCAGCCGGTGGAGAATGCGACGCCGAACTCCGTCGTCCAGCTTCCAGGCATTCATCGTCGATTCCATCCGGTCCTGCAGCCACTGTTTTTCTTTCGGATCCTGGATGTGCATGTACTCGACGCCAATCGAACCGCAGTATGTTGCCCGGAGCCGATCAAGAATCTCGCGGAGAGTTTCGTAGGGCTGCATATAGGACGCGATCGCGCCGCTCGGGGCTTTAACTGCGCCGGCGAGGAACGGCCGGTCGAAATCCCACATCGATAGGCCGTAAGACGCAGGATCGAGCTCCGGGTGATAACACGGCTCGTTACCAAGAGGATTCGTGTTGGCGAGCAAGTGACCTCGAATGCGGTACGAATGGATGAGTTGAATGACGGCGGCTTCTTTTGCTACATCCGTATTCACGGAACCGTAGCGGGCGGGCGAGACCTGCTGATCCGTCTGCCAGCGAACCGGCATGTACGGAATCTTCAGGTCGCGAAAGATCCCTTCGTAGAAGTTATCTTCGCCCTGGAGTAGCTGATGCAGCTTGGCGAGAAAAGCGCCCGATTCTGCGCCCTGAATGATGCGATGGTCGTATGTACACGTGATCATCAGCACTTTGCTGAGGCCCAGCATGGCGCGACTTTCGTCCGTCGTCGCGGCGAACTCGGCTGGATAATCGATAGCTCCGGTCGCAATGATTGCGCCTTGTCCCGGCAAAAGGCGCGGAACCGATCCCAGTGTTCCGACGGTACCAGGGTTTGTCAGCGAGATCGTACTGCCTTCGAAGTCCGAGACCTGCAGCTTATTCGTACGCGCTCTCGCGACGATGTCATCATAAGCCGCAACAAATTGAGCGAACGTCATCGACTCGGCATTCTTAACGTTGGGCACTTTCAGGGAACGTGTGCCGTCTTTCGCGGCGACGTCCACTGCGAGCCCGATGCTCACCTGGTTGCGAACCACGCGGAAGGGCTCGCCGCCATTGATTGCAAAAGCATGATTCAGCGCCGGATTCGTCTTTATTGCTCTAACAATGGCCCAGGCAATGACGTGTGTAAAGCTGAGCTTTCCCTTACCTTGTTGTGCCCGGTATTTGTTGATCAGATTTCGATTCTCTTCGATGACGCGGACCGGAATCTGCCGTTGCGACGTGGCGACCGGAATGGAGAGACTCGCGGTCA
>JAFAQG010000776.1 GCA_019246575.1 Acidobacteriaceae bacterium | reverse complement strand
GGAACTGCCGAAGCCGCCGCGCGAGGGCGCTTCCTTCTCAACCGGTGTGCTGGCACGATTGATCGAAAAGGCCTCCGTAGCGGTATCGCTCGAATCCCTCAGTACCACTCTCGCGGGCGCTCTCCTGAAACTCGACACGTCGATGCTCAGAATGGTTGCGACAGATGGCCATCGCCTGGCGCTCGCGACGGCTCCCGTTGCGATTCCCGCGCTGGAAAAGCCGGTCGACGTTCTGATGCCGCGAAAGACGCTGGCCGCCTTTCTGCGCTTTGCTGAAGCACGCAAGGACCAGCCGGTTCGCTGCGCCGTTACCGACAACCACATCTTCTTCGTATGGCAGGGACGTCTGCTGTTCAGCCGCAAACTGAGCGGCGCCTTCCCCAACTATGAGCGAGTGCTTCCAAAGAGTCATGCCGCGTCGCTGTCGCTGAATCGCAATGATTTGCGCAGCGCGCTTGAGCGCGTCGCGCAGTTCGCGGAAAACAAAACGCGTTGCGTCGTCGTCGAGGTGTCAACCAACCAGTTGCGTGTTCGCGCCCAGGATGGTGCAGTCGGAGAGAGTGAGGAATCCCTTGTGGTTTCGTATGCCGGCGAGCCGGCGCGTATCGGCTTCAATGCGGCCGACCTGGCCGATTTTCTGAATCGCGCGGAACATCAGGACGTGCGATTCCTGTTCAAGAACGCGGATACCGCGACCGAATGGCAGCCCGCAAGCGATGCTGCGGCTCTGGAGTTTCGGTACGTTGTCATGCCCATGCGAATCAACTGATTCACTCCGGTGTTGTGCTTTCAAACCAAACGAGGACATTTCATGTTTACTGAACTTGCACCCTTACTTGCGGATCGCACGCTGCTGCTGACACTCTCGGCGCTACCAGGCGGCCTTATCCGCGCCAACGTAATTCCGAAATGCCGGAATGAGACCGATCCCGCCGAAATAGCCTTGGCCACGCCGCTCTCTGTCACGGGCACGGCCGCCGATCTGGATCGCGACTTCCCCGCGCAGCTTACCGGTTATGCGCAAAGCATTCTCGAAACGGATTCTACGTTGAATCAGATTCGAGAGATGCACAAAGCCGCCGTAAAAGAGCTGGAAGCGGAGAACAAAAAGGCGCTGGATGCAAAGCGCAAGACAAACGGCAGCTCCAAACCGGCGGCAAAGGCAGACGATAAGGCGGATGCAAAAGAGGACACCAAAAAGGCAACGGAATCGAAGATGCCGTCTCCCGTCGTCAGCCTCTTCGACGAGCCGCCCGAAGCCATTGGTGTAGCTGGAGACGCGAAGGCGGCGGAGCAGGTTACGACTTGAACGCTTGAGCAAAGGAGAAGAAAACAAGGAGATTTTTTTATGCCTATTCAGACCCGCGCTTTGCCACGCACCTTCAGTTACATGGGGCTGCAGCTGGCTGATCCGGATCCAGCACTCACACCCGAGCAGGTGCGTGACGCGTACGCCGCTCAATACCCCGAGATCACCACTGCCTGTTAAATGCCTGCCTGCGCGAAGATTTGTGGTCCCAAGGCGTTCGATATTACGGGGAGCAGGACGTGTATGCCTTCATGGGCCGACCGGAAGAACCTCCTCGCCAATTGAGGTACGCGAATCTCAAGGTCCGAAGCACGGCGACGGTCATATCGCATTACGAACATAAAGCAAAGAGCGGGAAGGCGTATCCGTTTTTCCGGCATGCTGCGTTTCAGGGGCGCTTTCGGCTGTTGGGCGGCGACTGGTATTTGGAAATTACGCCGACATATCGATTTACGCGCAATGGGAAGGACTTGGACCGTTACCACGAGGAACGGCTCTCCGGAATTAAGCGTTTCGAACGGAATCGCTCAGTGCTGAGTCAACTGCTGTTATGGCAGGCGGTGCTTCGAGCACCCTGGCCTCGGGCGGATCGAGCGCGGCTCCTTGAGTTCGCTCCGCTTGTTTCGTTTCGCTTCGCTTCCGGTGTAGACGAGAGTTCTCTCACGGCGGTAGATGCCCCCGCAAACCTCCGTTCGGGGGAGCAGGAGATCGAGGAATGAAGCTGCAAATGATTGACGAGGCGCAGCTCGCATTCCATGAGAGCAAATTGCACATCGATATTCGCCCTGGTCTCTCCATGCTTGGCGCATTCGACAAAGGCAGTACATCGGTTCCTGTCCCGATTCGAATCGGCGTGATTGGGACAACAGCAACTGTGGACGGCGTACGTGACTGGCTTGAACAATGCAAGCATGGCGTCCCATCGGAGGAGCAGAAGCTCAAGGCACTTCGTCCGTCTTTTCCGGGCATGACACAACAGGTCTTTGGAACTTCGCTCGAGTTATCAGACGCGGCGACACGCGCGATTACGCGTCACGAACTCTCGGCTGCACTAAACAAGACGGATCCGCTACCACATGTTGTTGAGGTCTTCATGGATCATGCTCGCGACCTCGCAGGAAAAAGCGGTCTGCATGTACTGGTCGTGGCACCACCTCAGGAGGTCTTCGCCCTGGGGGACAGGCTGAGTGCCTCGATGGCCGA
>JAFAQG010000624.1 GCA_019246575.1 Acidobacteriaceae bacterium | reverse complement strand
CGGCACATGGGTGCGGGAGGACATGTTCGATTTGCCTGCGCCGCCGGCGCTCGAAGAAATGCAGCTTTCGACTGCGGTACCGTCCCCGTTACCGGCGCTCGAAAACTACACGTTTGAAGGCTTTCGCAACGCAGACGGGAGCGTTGCGACGAGAAATATTCTGGGCATCACAACGACGGTGCAGTGCGTTGCGCCGACGGTGGATTATGCGGTGCGGCGGATTAAGGCCGACATTTTGCCGCGGTTCCCGAACGTGGACGACGTTGTTGCAATTACACACAGCTACGGTTGCGGAGTTGCGATTGACGCGCCGGGGGCGGCGATCCCGATTCGTACTTTGAAGCACATCAGTTTGCATCCCAACCTGGCCGCGCGACCGCTTGTGGTTAGCCTGGGCTGCGAGAAGCTGCAACCGGCGCGCCTGTTTCAACCGCAATCGCGATCGGAGTTTCCGATTCTCGAGGAACTCAACATCATTCGTCTGCAGGACGAGCGAGGTTTTGCGGAATCGGTAAGCGCAATCATGCGCGCGGCCGAACGCAGATCGGAGGAGTTGAACCGACGCGTGCGTGAGACGTGTCCGGCATCGGCGCTTGCTGTCGGGTTGCAATGCGGAGGTAGCGATGCGTTTTCCGGAGTCACATGCAATCCCGCTGTAGGCTATGCGGCCGATTTGATCGTGCGAGCAGGCGGGACGGTTCTCTTTTCGGAAGTAACGGAGGTACGCGATGCCGTCCATCTGCTCACACCGCGAACGATCAACCGGCAGGTGGGCCAGAGGCTTGTGGACGAGATGCGCTGGTATGACGAATATCTGGCCCGCGGCAGTGCCGACCGGAGTGCGAATCCCACGCCAGGCAATAAGCGGGGCGGGCTTGCGAACGTGGCGGAAAAAGCTTTGGGCTCTATCGCGAAAGCGGGAACGACGGCCATTATGGCCGTGGCGGGGCAGGGCGAAAAGGTAACGACAAAAGGGCTGGTCTTCGCGGCGACTCCGGCAAGCGATTTCATCTGCGGAACGCAGCAACTCGCCTCGATGAACCTGCACGTGTTTACGACGGGAGAAGGCAGTCCGTACGGGTTGAACCTTGTGCCGGTTGTAAAAGTTTCTTCCCGCACGGCGCTCGCGGAGAAGTGGCATGACCTCATCGATATCGATGCGGGCCGGATCGCAACGGGTCACACCACTATCGAGCAAGTCGGCTGGGACCTCTTTCGCTTCATTTTGGACGTGGCGAGCGGGCGCAAAAAGCCGTGGGCCGAGCATTGGGGCCTGGGGAACACGTTGACGCCGTTTAATCCGGGGCCGGTGACATAAAGAGAATCGGAAGCAGGAAGTCAGAAGCAAGAAGCAGGAAGCCCGGAACCCAGAACTAAGCGTTGCCGCTGCGTCCGATTGCGAGAACGAAGTATTGCGCGGGCGTATCACCGACGTTCTTCCAACCATGCAACTTCGTTCCGTCGACATAAACAACCGAGCCGGGTCCGACACGCGTGGTTTGGCCCGCGATGGTGGCTTCGAGCGTGCCCTTCTGAATGGTGATCAGCTCGTCGTGTTCATGCGTGTGCGGCGGGTGCGGCATCTGGCCCGGCGGAAGCGTTGTGATGTGCATGTCGAGATGACAACCGGAGTGGCTTTTTCCATCGAACACCTGCCGGCTCTCGCTGTGATTGGTTGGATTTGTCTTCACGGGCATGCTTTCGAACGGGTAGCACTTACCGGCAAGCGTGTCGTTTTCGGCGGCGCTCGCTCGAGCGGCTGCTGCCAGCGTTGGTAAGAGTAGGCTCAGGTCTCTTCGTGAGTAGATCATAGCTGCATCAATATTATCGATTCCGAGCGTGCAGGGGAGTCAGTAATATAAAGGCCATGTCACTTCAACTTTTCGATCTTTCCGGCCGGGTCGCAGTGGTGATGGGCGGAACTTCCGGCATTGGACGCACACTGGCAATCGGCATGGCCGAAGCGGGGGCGGACGTTATTGCAACGGGACGGCGGGAAAATCTCGTCAATGAGGTGGCCGGCGACATCGAGAAGCTCGGGCGAAGGAGCCTGCGGCAGACGACGGACGCGTCGAAGAGAGAATCGATCGATGCGCTGCGAGACGCGGTGATGAAGGAGTTTGGGCGCGTCGACATTCTGCTCAACGCCGCAGGACAGATTTTTCGCAAGCCGACGGTTTCCATAACTGAGGGCGAATGGAACAACCTGGTGGACGTGAACCTGACTGGCACGCTGCGCGCTTGTCAGAGCTTCTATGAGCCTTTATTAAATAGCGGGCGAGGGCGGGTGATCAATATCGCCTCGCTAAATTCGTTTGTCAGTTTCTTCGAAGTGACTGCTTACGCATCGTCGAAGGCAGGCGTCCTCGGGTTGACGCGCAGCCTGGCTGTCGAGTGGGCGCAGAAAGGAATCAACGTTAACGCAATCGCCCCCGGAGTGTTTCGCACCGAATTGAATGCCGGGCTGCTTGACGGCACCGAGCGTGGACGCGAGTTGTTGCTGCGAACTCCGATGAAGCGGTTCGGCAAAATTCCGGAACTGGTAGGGACGGCGATTTTCTTTGCATCGGATGCCGCCAGCTTTATAACCGGGCAGTGCATCTCGGTGGATGGAGGTTTCCTGGCCTCGGGCGTGAACCAGTGATGCGCGCTCAACACCAGAGGCGGTCTTTTTGAATCTGTGACAGATTCTGGCAGCCCATGAGGCCCATAGTCATCTCGAGTTCCGTGCGGAGGATTTCGACCACACGCGCGATTCCCGCCGCGCCGCCGACCGCGAGTCCATAAAGGTAGGAGCGGCCGATGAGGACAGCTTTCGCGCCGAGCGCAAGCGCTTTGAAGACATCGGTGCCGCGGCGAATGCCGCCGTCAACAAGTAAAGGAACGCGGCTGTCGAGGCGATCGACAATCCGGCGCAGAGCATCGAGCGCAGATGGTGCGGTATCAACACTCCGGCCGCCGTGATTGGAGACGATCAACGCATCGCATCCGCACTCGACCGCGCGTTGAGCATCGTCGGGATCAAGTACGCCCTTGATGATGAGCGGCACGGGAACGATTGAGCGCAGCCATTCGAGATCTTTCCACGTGGCGTTGGCGGCGCGTGTAGGCGCATAGATGTTCCGACCGGTGGGCCGGTGCGCGGCGGAGGCGAAAGACGTGCCGAGAAACGATAAATTCGCGCGTTGCGTTCCCGATGGAAGCGCAAATTTCGCGCGAAGCTCGCGATCTCGCGGGCCGTTTACGGGCACATCTACGGTGAAGCAGATGGATTCGCAGCCGACTTCGAGCACGCGATCGACAAGATGGCGCGTATGCTCGCGCTGGTATTGGAAATAAAGCTGAAAGGATAGCGGCGTCTTCGATGCGGTTGCCATATCGGAGAACGGCACGGTCGAGAACGCCGCGGCCATTAACTGACATTCGCTGAGATCTGCGCCGCGAACCGTTTCGACTTCGCCTTCGGGATGAAACAGCTTGTGATAGCCGGTCGGCGCGAGCAGGATCGGCATGGCGTGCCGCCGTCCGAAGAGTGTCACGGACGTATCGAGGTGTGTGACGTCGACCAGCACTCGCGGGTTTAGCTGGATTCGGTCGAATGCTGCGCGATTTTCCGCCACCGTGACCTCGTCGCCAACACCGCCGCGCAGGTAGTCGTAAGCCATAACACTGAGGAATTTCTGCGCGATGGTCTCAAATTCGTCAAGCGTGAGAATCTGCGCGAGCTGCGAAGGAGTGAAAAACGGATCCTGTTCATCGGAGGCGATCACCATTCCAGTATCGTCACAGCCGGGTAGTCAGGTCGATCGTATGGCCGGCCATCGCAAGCGCCACCGGACGGGGAACTCGCTCCGATTCACCGGTGTCTATTGCGACGTGCGGCTCATTTCGCTGTTGCCGCTGATTGTTGCCGCGAGCTCGAACAATCCCGAAGCAGGAACGATCAGCGTTAGCGGCTCCGTTGCGATTCTCAGGGTAGAGTCGCCTCGTCCGCTGGATTCAGCGGCGGTCACGGTCGCAGAAACTTATCACTGGGTGATAAATGCGGAGGACCCGCCGTATGCTTGCGCCGACGATCTGAAAGACATAAGTTCGTCCCAATTTCGCCAGGCTTACCCAGGCCGCAAGCTTCTGATCCCGAAAGGTGGCGCGCTGGAGGTCAGCTATCGAGTGCCGCCGAATGGGGAGCCGCTGAATCCAGAGCCGGTATTACGACAGATTGTATCCACCTATAACAGCCATTTCCCTTTCAGGTACCGAGTGGAAACCCAAGGCGATGTCTACAGCTTCGTACCCGAGGTCGGCAGAAATAGCGCCTGTAAACCGGTGAGCATCGCTCGTTTGCTGGACATGCGGATGTCGATTCCCAAAACAGCAACCGATGCGCAGGACATGTTTACTTTGCTGGGCCGGGCGCTCTCGAAGACCACGGGCCTGCATGTCTCCTGCGGATTTGGGATCTTCGATAATGGCTTAGCGCAAACGCCTGTTGTTGTGGAGGCAACCGGCGAGCGCGCACGGGATGTTCTGCTGCGGATGACAAAATCGATCGGCTATCGCATGCAGTGGCTGGAGCGATCCGATCCCACCGACGGAGTTTGGATGATCAACATGCAATATCTCACGCGTGAGGTGGAGCGGTGCGGCATACCGACTCGTGAAATCCTCCGATGGCCAGGCGTTCCGCAATTCCGTCAGGTGCCTGAACCGCCGCCTCGTCGGCCGTGTCCTCCCGAGCGCTGAAGCATAGCGATCATGTCTGCACCTAAGATCGAAGTAGGTGCATCCGAAGGACGAAGACGGGGTTGCCTCGCCGCCAGACGTTGCGCATAGCGAACGTCTGAAGCCGAGGATCGCTGTTGAAGAGTATTTCGCCCGTTCGGGCCGGACGTTTCGCAAGACCGGTGCACGGCTCTGGTACGAGCGACACATCAAGACGCCCATACTCAAGACCGCAATCAAGTCGCTTGGAATTTACTCACGAGGCGTGCGAAACGCTCTCCGTCCCGGAGTCCGCAATGTTCGCTTAGGTTTCGACGATTTGCCCGCCGCGTTCCATGGCTTTCGCATTCTGCACATAGGAGACTTGCACATCGACGAAATGGACGGGTTGTCGGAAGCGCTTGTGCCCGTGCTGAGCGGCCTAAAAGCGGACGCGTGCGTTTTGACGGGCGACTACCGGTTCGAGTTTAGCGGGCCTTGCGATCGAGTTTATCCGCGAATGCAAACCGTGTTATCGTGCATCTCCGCTCCGTATGGATGTTTCGGCATTTTGGGCAACCACGACGCCGCAGAGATGGTGGGCCGGTTGGAAGCGATGGGCGTGCGCATGCTCATCAATGAGGCTGTCGCGATTGAAAAGGGAAATTCGGCGCTGTGGATCGCCGGCCTGGACGATTCGTTTGACTACCGCTGCGATGATTTGCCCGGTACAATGGCGGAAATCCCGCCACACGGCTTCAAGATTTTGTTGACGCACACACCGGATGTATATGAGCAGGCAGCCGCGCAGCGCATTGATCTCTACCTCTGTGGACACACGCACGCGGGACAGATTCGGTTACCTGCGATCGGCGCAATTAAGAAAAATGCACGCGCCCCGCGGCGTTATATTCAGGGGCACTGGAGGCACAACGGAATGCACGGCTATACAACGTGGGGCGCAGGCTGCTCCACGTTGCCGGTACGGTTGAACTGCCCTCCGGAAGTGGCCGTAATTGAGCTGAGAAGAAACTGACACTCTTGGAGCCCGATGCGATGCGTCTTCTGACGCGTTACGTGAAACACGGGGCACGGTCCCGACGATACTGCTCAAGCGGGGTCCGTGACGCTGATAATGAAGGAGGAATTCCCATGGTCGATTGGTCAACGTGTCCAGCGGTCGAACGGCACGCGAGTAAAGTTAGCGGTGTTTGGATATTTCGCCGGACTCGTGTGCCGGTTTCCGCTCTGTTTTCGAACCTAGAGGGCGGTGCGACCGTTCACGAGTTCCTCGAATGGTTTCCAGGCGTGTCGCGGGGCAAGTGAACCTCGTGCTGGAGTACGCGGCCCATAGTTTAGCGGATGAAGTTCAGGCGTC
>JAFAQG010000614.1 GCA_019246575.1 Acidobacteriaceae bacterium | reverse complement strand
GCCGATCCGAAACTCGAATACTTCGCGACGATGTCTCCTTTGATCATCCGCGATCACGTGATCGTGGGCGTGTCAGGAGATGCGACCGATGTGCCAGGCTTTCTCGAATCCGTTACTCCGGATACCGGGAAGATCGAGTGGAGGTGGAATACGGAGCCCAAGCCGGGAGAGCCTGGGTCAGAAACATGGCCGCAACGTAGCGATGCAATTGCTCACGGCGGCGGCATGACATGGTTGACCGGCACGTACGATCCGGAGCTGAATCAACTGTATTGGGGCACCGGCAATCCAAATCCTGTCCTCAACGGGGACAGCCGCAAAGGCGAGAACCTTTATACCTGTTCGATTGTGTCGCTCAACCCCGACACGGGAAAGTTGAATTGGCATTTTCAGCCATCCCCTCATGACACGCACGACTGGGACGCAGTGCAGACGCCTGTCATTTTCGACGACGAAGTAAATGGTGTACATCGCAAACTCCTGGCTCAGGCGAGCCGGAACGGGTATTTTTTCGTGTTGGATCGAACCACGGGCGAGCACATTTTGACCGCGCCTTTTGTGGAGACAAACTGGGCCAAGGGAATCGATGGGCGCGGCGAGCCGATCCCGAATCCCGCGAAAGAGCCCAAACCCGATGGGACGCTGGTTTCCCCAGGATCGGACGGCTCCACAAACTGGATGGCGCCCAGCTACGACCCAAATTCGCATCTGTACTTTTTCACCGCGCGCCGGCTGTGGAGCATCTTCTATATGACGGCGGAAGGCAAACCGGAGGGCTGGGCCGGGCGCGATCGTAATCTGTGGTCAAGCTCGTTCATTGCGGCCATGGACTATCGAACCGGGAAAGAGCGCTGGAAACATGAGATCGGCACAGGCGAAGGTTCCACGGGAATGCTCACAACGGCAGGGAACGTTCTGTTTACAGGAGACAACTCCAACAATTTGCTTGCGCTCGATCCCGCTACCGGCAAGACCCTGTGGCATGTGAACCTCGGGGCACGCATGCAGACCGCGCCCACTACTTTCGAGTTGGATGGCAAACAGTACTTACTGACGCCCGCCGGAAATCAGTTCTTCGCCTGGGTGCTGGACGAGCAAGCGGCAGGTAAGTAACCCTATATCGATGCGTTCCGTCATTGCCAAAGGCGCTCGGCAAAGCCGTGCTATTCTGACGCCAAAGTCGGCTCCAGCTTTATGCGTTCGCGTGGTGTGTTCGTCGCGGCCCTCCCGAGCCTGGCGCTCTTCAGCGCAGTCTGCGCGACTGTGCCTTTACCGAACCCGGAGCTGCTGCCCAACGATCGGAGCCAGGTAGGCAAACGCACTTCGCGCAAACAGCAACAACCCGGTGTCTTTCGCGAATATCCGGGTTGGGAGTACGAAAATTTCCCCATACCGCCCGACTGGAACGTACCGGGCGAGTGGGTCTTTGCACGGTTTATGTACCGCGCTGTTCCAATGCGCTACGGCCGGCGGGGATCCAACTGGACCATCGATTATCCCCGCTCCGACCGTCACCTCTCGGCCGCAGTTCGCCGCCTGACGCGAATTCAGGCCCGCTCAGTGGAAGAGCCCGTCGCAGCCGAAGACGCGGACGACATCTATAACTGGCCATGGCTATACGCGGTCGAGGTCGGGCACTGGGATCTCACCGACTTGCAGGCCGCAAAGCTTCGCGACTTTATCGATCGCGGCGGCTTCTTCATGTGCGACGACTTCCATGGAACGTGGGAGTGGGAGACGTTTGTCGCCAGCATGAATCGCGTTTTTCCGGATCGTCCCATCGTGGACCTTCCGAACAGCGATCCAATTTTCCACACGGTCTACGATCTCGACGACCGCTACCAAGTGCCAGGTGCACAGTTCATACGCTCGCGCCGGACCTACGAGAAGGACGGCTACGAAGCGCGCTGGCGCGGCATTTACGACGACAAGGGGCGGCTCATCGTTGCTATCTGTCACAACATGGATCTCGGGGATTCTTGGGAACACGCAGACAATCCTGAATACCCGGAGCAGTATTCCGCGCTAGGCTTTCGCATTGGCGTGAACTATCTGGTTTACGCCATGACCCACTGAGAACAAGACCCAAGCGATGTTCGAATTTCTCTTCAAGTATCCAGCCAGCGTTTTCTCGAAGGGAACCTTTGTTCTGTTGGGCTCCTGGCCAAAATGGATTTTGTTCTGCGGGATTTTCGGAATCGGCGCGCTCTTTGCGTTCGTGATGTGGCGCAGAGGTGGCCGGCGCTTGCCGTCCATGGGCCTCAGTCGGACCGCGGTATTGTGGCTTCTGCAGTCGCTCACTATCGCAGTTCTCCTGCTACTCTTGTGGGAGCCGGCGATCAGCATAACAGCCCTGCGACCGCAGCAGAATCTCGTAGCTGTGGTTCTCGATAACAGCCGCAGCATGAATCTTAACGATACCGGTGAGATTCGGGAGCACCAAGCTGTGGATCTTCTAAAATCGCGGCTGCTTCCCGATCTAACGAAACGCTTCCAGGTCCGGCTCTATACGTTGAATGCCGGCGTTCAACGAGTCCAACATTTAGACGGGCTCAGCGCCACTGCTTCGGCCACTCAGATCGGCACAGGTTTGCGCCAGCTTGCGGACGAAGCGGCCACGCTGCCTATGGGCGCCGTTGTCCTGCTGAGCGACGGCGCGGACAATTCGCGCGGTATCGATGCGCAGACTATGGCTGAGCTCCACCGGCGGCGTCTGGCCGTGAACACGATTGGCTTCGGGAGTGAGAAACTTTCGAACGATGTCGAACTCGAGCGCCTGGAGGTGCCGGCACATACGCTCGCGGGATCGCGCCTGGAAGCACAAGTCACAATCCGCCAGCGGGGTTTCAGCGGTAAACGCGCAACGCTGGTGGTGACCGGCGATGGACGTGTGTTCGCGAGCCGGCAAATCGAGCTGACGAATGCGCCCGAGCAGACCGAGACCGTCGAATTTAACGCGGCGAAGCCCGGCGTCATGAACGTCGAGGCAAAGTTGGAACCGCTTGCGGGCGAAGAAAACGTCGCGAATAATCGCCGAACGCGTGTTCTAGCTGTGGACGGGGGCAAGCGGCGCATCCTTTATGTAGAGGGAGAGCCGCGATGGGAGTACAAATTTCTGCGGCGCGCAGTCGAAGACGATCCGGCCATCGAAGTCGTCTCAATGTTAAGGACGACGCAGAATAAGA
>JAFAQG010000312.1 GCA_019246575.1 Acidobacteriaceae bacterium | reverse complement strand
CGTACACCGCGATTTGTTTAACCGTGTCTTGCATTTGCTGGAGAGAAGCGACGGCCATCCCGTTCGATTGGACGGCTCGCATATCTGATTCTGCCCGATATTTCGCGTCCGTCAAATCCTGGTACAGTTGCTTAGCGGCCTCGCGGAGATTGGCTGCAGTTCGTAACGCGATAAATCGCGGTAGCCATTTAATCCTCTCATCCAACACCGGCTTTCTCCCTCGATAAAGAAATTCCAGCATGCCCGGGTCCCCTTCGCCCGTCCCGTCATCGAATGAGATAGCTCTCAAGTCAACACGAGCGTTTTGGGGCGAATCCAATAAGTCGAGACAACGAGTCATCAAGTAGGCTTCGGCCGGAACAGTGCCGTTTGGCTCGATCCATGACCGGTGCATGTGGACATACATGCCCGTTCCCGGCATCGGATCGGACCAATCAAGCATGTCTTGACCACGCCCGGTACACGGGACCGCCTCATTGCCGGGACCAGTCTCAAGAACCGTAAACTGAAATGCGGTAACTTTCTTTGCGCTAAGGTTCCGAACATCAATGCGGATCGCCTTGCGGTCCGGAATCACTTGCACCTTCTCTATCATCGCCGACGTGACCGGGGGAAACTGCTGCGAAATACCCATATGACAAAACCAAAGGAGCAAGGCAAGCGTTTCGGTCAGCCGTAGCATGCAATTACTTTACTCGAGCGAAGTAGCGGGCATTCGTTCGAACGAAGAGCACAGTTGCGGTGCTGTGTTACATTTACAGCAGATGCGTAATGCAATCACGGTTCGCTTACCTGCGGAGCTGGCCGAATGGCTGGAGAGCACGGCGGCGAAAACCGGGGTCTCGCAAGGCAATTTCATCCGGCAACAGCTTGAGAACGCACGTGACCTCGAGGACCGGCCATTTCTTCGGCTAGCCGGGAGGATCGCCGGGCCAGCCAAGCTGTCATCCCGTAAGGGCTTTTCGGAAACTTGAAGGCGATCGCAGATACCGGTTTCCTGGTTGCATTCGCAAATCGTAATGACCAGCACCACCGATGGGCAGTTGACTTGGCCCAGAGAATTGTAGATCCGCTGCTTACCTGTGAAGCGGTTTTGGCGGAAGCTACGTTTCATATCGGCGATGCACAATTAGTTCTTGATTTTGTACGCACAGGATTGGTGAAGCCGGATTTTGCGCTAGCTGAAAATCTCGTCCGCGTTGCCGAACTGGCGAGTCGTTATGCTGGCCGCAGGCCGGACCTGGCCGATTTATGTCTGATCCGAATGAGCGAGCTTCACCCGAAGCACGCACTTATCACCACCGACCTGGCCGATTTCCGTGTGTACCGGCGGAACCGGCGAGAAGTCATTCCGCTGATTCATCCGACTGTGCGCGCGTAAGCGGAGCTGGGACGCCAGCGGTTGGGCGATTTGTCACAGGGATGGTGCGTAGTACGGCGCGCATCCGCCGGTGAAGGAGCCCAATGCGAGGAAGTAGCAAGCCTCACCCATATGGAAGGGCCCGCGCAGGGCCAGCGGATGCGCCGAAGGAGGATAGCTGAAATTAGCGGGTACCGGCAGGCGGCAATCCGGAGTCGGCACGCGCGCCGGCGACTGCATCGATCATCTCTTGCGTGGGCCGCGGGAGGTACCAGCCGGTGCTGCCCTCGTCGCCTGGAGCGGCGAACCAGTCCTGATTCATCGAGAAGTGCCAGACTATCCGATCGGTGGCATTGAGCGCATTGGTCAAGGTTGAACGGGTAACGGCCGGCGACATCGGAGTGTTGTCGAGATCCCAGTCGCCGACATTAAATCCAACCGTCACAGTGTCTGACCACTTTGCATTTATCGCTGCCGTGGAACATTTGCATCTCGCCTGGGGCACTCCGTAGCGGCGCATCCAATAAGAGTCCGCGAAATCCTGCGGATCGCGGTAGGACCAACCGCCGCTGACATCGATAACTTGTGCGGGCACCTCGACGGCTTCGACCATACCCATGATGAAAGCACCGAACAGGATGGAGTCGCCCCAGTTGTACCAAGGCGCCGTGCTACAGGTAAGCCAAGGCGATTCAACCGTAAGGACCTGTATGCCGGGGTTGTATTTCATGAAGGCTTTCATGGTTTGGCGGCCGCGAAGGCGGCTTTGAGCAATGTACTGCTCGAGCGTTTTTTCCGGGTGAGCAACACTGCTGGGATATGCCCAGCCGTGCCAGGACCACGTGATGTAGTCCTCCTGGTCGAACATGACGCCCGCGATGCCGTGAGCTGCGAGCGCGCGGCCCATATTCCTCACGCTCTTGAGGTCGTTCTGCCAGCCGGTTTCATCGAACAGATCCGGCCAATAATCGAAAGCGTACATGCTGACGTCGACGTAATTGTGCAGGAACTTATGGAAGGTGAAGGGAGTGATGGGATCGAGCGATTGCGAGATGCGCTCGTAGGTCCAGTAAGGGACGCCTCGCTGAAACCACTGCCCGGTGGGATCGGGGTCGAAGAGCGCGCTGGTCAGAAACGGCGTGATGACCATGCCATCGAAGGGCAGCGACTCGATGTAATCGAGATGATCCACGATATAGGACGGACCGTCGTGGGCTCCCTGCGACCACTCGATAAGGATTCGGTTGTCGGGCAAGGGCGCTCCATCGGCGCCGATGCGAGGCGAAGGAGCCTGAGCGCGGGCATTGGGAGCGAGGGCGATTCCCAGCAGGGCACAGGCGGCAGCGGTTAGAGCTGGAGCAAAAAAGCGGGCATAACTCCGGTGCATGAAAATTCCTCCTATAGGGCAATAGAGCCGGGCCTATACTCAGCCGCTCGTGGTGGCTGATGACGGCGGCCTGGCTTATCTAGGTATTCTGGCCGTTTATACTTCTAACACGGAATTGGCGTGCGAATCTGTAGGCTTGATTACACGCAGGCGGTTGTCTGGCTCTAGTACGATCTTGGGCAGGTACTGGAGTGCCAACGGCGAAGCGGAGCAGATGGGCGACTGCCTCCGCCTTGGATATGGGCAGTTGCTAAACGCAGTTCACGGCGATTGCGC
>JAFAQG010001030.1 GCA_019246575.1 Acidobacteriaceae bacterium | reverse complement strand
CGAGCAGCATGGCGCGTTTCCGATGCCGAAGAAGGTGTCAAACGGCTTGAACAGCTCGCGCGCTTCCTCGAACAGGAACACGAGTCAGCTGCTAGGAGCTTGCGCGAGGGCATGCCGGAGATGTTCACCGTTCAGCGGCTTCAGCTTGGGTGTTGGGGAGCAATCGGGCAGAAAACCGGTATAAGGATTCACGCCACATCTTCCATTGCATCGGCCGGATTCCGGAGCTGACGTAATTCGCCTGGAGCGACCGACTCGGGAACAGAAAAAGCGTACCGGCCAAGCAGGTTGATGTGATCGAACATCAGCGGCGAGAGACGCGCCACGTCCTCCGGCTTTATCGGAAAACCTTCCGCTTCGAGTTGCTGAAGTGCGGCATTGATGTACAGCGTATTCCACAGCACAATCACGTTGATGACCAGCCCCAGTGCACCAAGCTGATCTTCTTGTCCTTCTCGATAGCGTTGCCTCAATTCACCTCGTTTTCCGTGAAAGACCGCGCGGGCAAGTTTGTGTCTCTCCTCGCCGCGATTGAGCTGCGTCAGGGTGCGTCGGCGTTTTTCTTCATCATTGATGAAGGTAAGGGCGTGGATCGTTTTATCTATACGTCCCAACTCCGCTATGGCTTGCGCGAGCTTCGTGGGTTTATCCCCAATTGCAGAGTACGCATCACCGACATGGCCTGAATCACACCCAGCTTCAGCGAGCCAGCTAGCCGCAGCATGTCCTCCCAATTTTCAGTAATAAGCCGCGTGTTGATGCGGTGCCGCGCGATTCCATTCAGCGGCCCATAATCGGCCGTCGGATCGAGACGCCAATATCCGCGATCCTGGGCGAAAAACGGAAGCCCAGAAGCCAAAACAGCCCGAACACGACATCGGTGTACGCGCCAGTATCGGTCATAATTTCGACCGGCTGTAGTTCGGTCTGCTGATCGAGAACCACCGAGAGCAGGTAAAGGCTGTCGCGTATTGTGCCGGGCACCACAATTGCATTCAGGCCCGTAAATTGATTCGACAGCAGATTGTAATAGGTCACACCACGCTCAAAACCGAAGTACTTCGGATTGGGACCGGCATGAACGTACGAACTGGAACCACAAAGCGCAGCCCGTCCGCGGAGGCGACCTCACCACCACCCCACTGATGAACCAGCGGGATTCTGTTCTGCTCGGCGACGAGGCAGGCATTAGCTTCGGTCAACGTCTCGTTTCGAATGAAGTTTTGGTTGACCCATGACAGCCGTGAGCGCCGAAGTGCTGGGACATCATTCCGTATCAGAGGCTCTGGGCCGGTGTTGCACGCCTCAGCAACAAGATTGGCGCAAATGCTGACGCCAATATCACTGGCGCGGGACTCTCTTTCACTGATATGGGTGAACTTGGACGTGAAATTCGTTCGTGCTGCGATCTCCAGCAACACTTCTGGAAGATCGACATGGGGCAGCCGAGCGGTGATCGCGTCCCGAAGCTTCACCAAGCTCGGCGGGTCCTCTATCTTGTCCAGCCCAGTAACAACGAGTTCATCTTTGCCGTCAATCTGCTCAACGCGTGCACCGGCATTCGACGACAAATTCGCCGCAACGGTCCGGTACGTTCGATCCAACTCTTTCGTGAGAACCGAGAGCGTGTCCTCCGCCGATAAGGAGTGGCCTAAAGATCGGCAGACACTTACGCGAGCAGTGTCCCACGCAGGTCCGCTCAGTAATCCAAGCCGGGCATCGGCATAGCGAATGCTAGGAGCTACGAACAGGTCACGTCGCCGGAGAGCGGACCGGAGACGATCCATACAGCAGAACACATAGGCTTTTCGATCGAAGGTCTCACCTTCCAGAACATATCGCCGCCAACCGCGATTGAGAATGCTCACCGGAGGATCTCCGGCCGCGGCTCGCCCTTGCTTTTCCATTCGCCCCAAATAATGAATTCCATCGAGAACGCCCTCTGCTGCCGGAGTCGAGCCGAACTGCACGGTTTCCAGTAGGACGGGAGAAAGCGGCGAACTCGGGGGTAGCTGGCTTCCAGTTCGCGGCAGTAAACGTCTTCCGGCGGCCGGACTAACGAGTCCACCTGGCCTACAGCCGACTGCAGATCTTCGCGTGTCGTTGTGCCGTAGATGGCAGAGCGAAGATCGGCATCGGATAGCTTGTCGTCAAGTATGATCCGGCAGATCTGACTCAACTGGATAGCCGCCGCATCCAGATCCTTAATGGTGCGCAGCCGTGCCTTTGCACTGGCCTTTTCCGCCTCGCTGAAAATTCCGGTTATGAGAATATCCAGCAGATCCAGACAGTCGTCGAGAGCGCATGCTTCGAGATTGTGAGCAAAGGCGACCAGCGTGGCAAGCCGTCGCGATTCGGGCAGCCGTTGAAGCGCGGTTACCTTAGCCGTGCCGGCCAACCGCGCCAAGGCATGCAGGCGGCCCGAGGGAACTCGGCGTGATGGCTGCAAATTAATGCCAAGTCGGCGAATCTCTTGAACTCGCTGAAGCGCTCGAACAAGCTCCGGAGCACTCCGGCGAAAGGGACCTTTGCGCAGCCGATCCAGTGTCGAGTGTGGACCGTTCTCAACTGAGAGAAGAGCCTCCAGCTTCGACTTGCTCTCGCCGGGAACGCTGGACGCCAATACCGACCAGATACTCTGTTCGACCCGCGCTCGTAAACGGCCCACGAACCGCTCCAGGACTGTGACACCAGGCAGGAGAACCTTTTGAGCAATCAACCATGTCGTTGCCCTATCAAACAGCACACCAGGTCTGTCGGTGCCGGTCCAGCAAAGAGCGTAGAGCCACCGATTAAGCCGGAACTGCATCCGCCAATCGGCAAAATCGGTAAACCCGCAGTGGCGCCGTATTTCGGCTGCATGATCCCAGCGGGCTTCGCTGTCGCCGTAGTAAAGGAAGCAACTGAATTGATGGGACAAAAAATCGATTACACTCTGCGGCGTATTGGCCGAAGCGGTGTCGTTGCTCGTCTGTCAGGAAAGCACTGGCCACAATTTTCCCTTTGAGGTGTGCGGGGAGGTGGTTTCTAGAATCTGGCGGGGGAGAGCTTTGGAACAGATTACACGGTTCGGTTTGGCCGTGCAAACATTTTTCGCGAAGTTATTTCGTCTTCAGGAACGGCTGACGGCTCGGTACAGGGTAGATCTCGCGATCCCAAACCGCGCAGCAATCTCGCTTACCGGGAGATCAGTACGCAGCAGCACACGAATCGTCTTAAGGTCTTTATGACTAAGTTTTGCCGGGCGGCCTCCTTTTCGGCCCCGAGCCCGGGCTGCCTTCAATCCAGCGGAAGTGCGTTCTCGGATGAGGTTGCGCTCGAATTCAGCGAGCGCCGCAAACACATGAAACACGAGCCGCCCAGTGGGGGAACGGGTTTCAATTCTCTCGGTGAGCGATTCGAATTGGATTTTCCGCTATTCGCAGTCAGAAATGATCCGAACCAGATCCGAAAGACTTCTTCCTAATCGGTCTAGACGCCAGACAACGAGGGTGTCACCTTCCCGAAGAGACTTCAGGCACGCCTCCAATTCGGGTCGCACTGCCGTCTTTCCGCTGGCACGATCTTCGTAAGTCTGACGGTTCATTGTCGCTTTCTGCTTTGTTTACGCTGCGCATACAGAGTCAACGCGACTCGCTCAATTCCGCTAGAGTGAAGGAACGAGTCGCAAGGAGGCTTCGATGTACCGCTTTGTTCTCGGTA
>JAFAQG010000813.1 GCA_019246575.1 Acidobacteriaceae bacterium | reverse complement strand
CATGAGCCCGTACGCTCCTGGGCCGACGACGCGGGCGACAGTCGCGAGAGACGCAACTGTGAGCACCTGCCTGCCAATCATCGCAAGTGTCGACCACGCGCTCCCTGCCAGGGCTCGCCTCGTCAATCCGGTTACTTTTGGCGTTTCAGCAGCGGACATGGATCGAACAGTATGCTACCGCACATTACGCGTGAAAACACGCCTAGTAAAAACCAGGTATGCGGGGTCGCCTCTCTCGTACCTTCGGGATGCGTTTTGGCGGTCTTTTTGAGAAGAAGAAGGTGCAAATTACTCGCTATACTAAGAGGTTCGGGCCCGCTCCTTGTCAAAGTTTAAACCAAGTATGTCAGGTAGCGGTGCTCCGAAGCGCCCGGCGCAGGTTTCCGACAGGTCGCTCACCACAGCTACCTTGGAGCGACCCGGAACAGGTGTTCTCTCGGCCACATCCGACATCTTCACAGCCAGCGCGTCTCTGCCCACAGCCTCGCCCGAGACCCAGCCAAGCTCGATGCATTCGCTCGGGTTTACGTTCACGCTGCTCTTTATTTTCTTACGTTTCAGTTATGTCCATGAGTTCATCTCATCGAATATCGATGTAGATACGCACCTGATCATCATCACGGGCGCCCCTGCCTACTTGTTTACGCTCCTCTCCGGCAGGATCTTCGTGGGCCTGCGAGATGCGTGTACGCGATTATGGCTATGTTTTGCCGCCTGGATGACCTTTGCGGGCATCGGCAGTTATTGGCACGCAGGTTCGTTGCCCTGGGTGCTCGGGTTTCTTGAAAACACAGCCCCAGTGATTCTGATCATTCCAGCCCTGGCAGTTACAAGAAAACACGTCCATCTGCTGGTATCGAGTGTAGGGCTTGGCTGCATAACGACCATCCTTTTGGGATTTATCGACAAGGACTATTTCGGCGGTAGAGAATACGTTGCCGCGAAAGGCAGCGATATTCAAGACCCGAACGATTTTGCAGCGCACGTGATCCTCATGCTGCCGGCGCTCGCCTATTTCACCCTGCGGCGGGGCCGGTCTCCGTTTGTCAAGGCTATCGGCCTTGCGGTCATGGCTATCGGTTTCATTGAAATCCTTAGCACAGGATCACGCGGTGGCGTCGTAGGTTTGGCCGCAAGCCTCCTATGCGTGCTGATTGTCGCTAAGCCCCGCGTTCGGTTTGGCCTTCTCGCAGGCCTCCCTGTCGCCGCAGCACTGTTGCTCCCGTTTGTCCCCGGCTCTTCCGTCTCGCGACTTAAGACTGTATTCTCCGAAGACGATCCGAACAGTGAGTCTGCGGTATCCAGAGAGGCGCGCAGGGAGTTGCTCCAGGAGAGTTGGAACATCACCTTACAGCATCCCGTGTTCGGCGTCGGACCGGGTGTCTTTATGGAGTTTCAAGCCGACGATGTCAAAGGCAGCGGCATCAAAGGCATGTGGCACGTTACACACAACGCCTACACTCAGATCTCGAGCGAGTGCGGCATTCCGGCAGCGCTTTTTTATATTGGGGCGCTGGCTGCAACGTTCCTGACACTGTGGAAATCCGCGAAAGTCGGCGACCCGGTTTTCACTCCCATCTGTCACACCCTGATGGTCATGCTTGCGGGTTTCTGCGTCTGCTTATTCTTTTTATCGATCGGGTACAACGTTCAAATCATCGCGTTGGGCGGCATCGCAGTCTGTATCCGCTCGATACTCAGGTCCGAAGGGAAGCTGGACGCGGTGAAAACACCCGCCTTTTGATGCAAGCCGGCGAGTCTGTCTCTTTCGGCAGAGAACAAATCGACACTACCTCCCGGGCGCAATTTCCGGTTGACCGCGTGAGCGCGCCAACTGAGGCCATCCCGATCCTCTTATTCGTCAGAGAACTCGGTATAGGGGGCATCGAGCGCGACGTTGCAAAATTGGCCCTCGGTCTCGATCGCAAACGGTTCTTACCACACGTGGCCACATACAAGCCCGGCGGACCGAGACACGATGAGCTGCACGGAGCAGGTATTCCGATCCTGCATGTCGAATTCCCATCGTTGATCTCCGCTGCCGCACTGCGTGCCGCCATGACACTGGCCTCGTTCATCCGCCGGAACCGTATCACGATCGTTCACGCTTTTGATCCCAGCTCCATCTTCGCTGTCCCGGTGGCACGGCTGCTGCGAGTTCCCGTTGTCCTCTCGAGTCAACTCGGTCACAGAGACTTGTACGATCTCAAAACCCGCAAGGAATTGAACGTAGTGGATCGTCTCTCCGACGTCGTAGTAGTGAACTGCGAGGCTCTGCGCGGGCACTTGATCGACGATTGTTCACTCCCTGCGGAGCGCATCGAGCTCTGCTATAACGGCGTTGACACGCGCGAGTTCTATCCCGGACCCACGCTTCGCCCGCCGGAACTCGCCGGCGCATCTCTTGTGATCGGCGCGGTTTCCGTGCTACGACCCGAGAAAGGACTGGAATTGTTGCAGGCGGCCTTTGCCAAAGTCCGACAATTCGTGCCCGGTTCAAAACTCTTACTTGTCGGTAGCGGTCCTGAGCTGTCCAATCTGGAGGCGAATTCAGACCGGCTTGGAATTCGGGACGCGTGCATCTTCACGCCGGCCGTTCGCGCTCCCGCGCCGCTGATGCGCGCCATCGATGTCTTCGTTTCGTCTTCCTACTCTGAGGCGTTCTCTAACGCCATCCTTGAAGCGATGGCATGTGGATGTTGCCTCATTGGGTCGCGCGTGGGCGGTACTCCGGAGCTTTTGGGAGAAGACGAGCGAGGCCTGTTATTTAAACCCGGCGACGTCGACGACCTGGCCGCCAAGCTGATTCGCGTCATGCGCGATAGCGAAATGCGCGCCCGGCTTCAGGCGAGCGCAGCGCGGCACGCCTGCCAATTCCTGAATATTGAACGAAACGTCCAGCGCAATATGCAAATTTATGACATGCTGCTCGAACGCAAACGAGTGGCGCATCGAAGATGAGCGATACCCGCGAAACGAGTGGCCGCGCAATCGATACACCGGTTGAACATTCGAGTCAGCCTGTAACTCTGGCTGTCGTCGCAGGTGCGAGACCGAACTTCATGAAAGTGGCGCCTCTCATGCGCGCGTTCGTCACCGACCCCGGCCTACGACCCGTTTTGATTCACACCGGCCAGCACTACGACGAGAACATGTCTGGCCGCTTCTTCCGCGAACTCGGAATTCCACACCCCGACTATCATCTCGGAGTCGGGGGCGGCACTCATGCTGAACAAACGGCCGAGATTATGCGGCGAATGGAGCCGGTTGTCGTGCCCGAGCAGCCCGCGGCCCTTATTGTTGTTGGCGACGTGAATTCAACGATGGCAGGCGCGATAGTGGCCTCGAAGCTCGGTACAGCCGTGATACACGCGGAAGCCGGCCTGCGAAGCTTCGATAAGACCATGCCGGAAGAGATCAATCGCATTGTGACCGACGCGGTTTCCGATCTGCTCTTAGTCACCGAAGAGAGCGGCCGGGCCAATTTGCTGCGGGAGGGCAAGTCGCCCCAACAGATCGCAGTGGTCGGCAATCTGATGATCGATTCCCTGCAGACACACCTCAAACAAGCTCTCCTCTCCGACATCGCAGATCGACTTCGTATTCAAGACAGCAGGTTCGGGCTCGTCACCTTACACCGGCCCGCGAACGTCGATGATGCCGGTCACCTCGCCGAGATCGTTAGCGCCTTGACCGCTATCGCCGAGGACTTGCCCCTGTATTGGCCCATGCATCCCCGAACGCGGTCTCGAATCGACGCCTCGGGCATCCATGTGTCCGATCGGATTCATATTATCGAGCCTCTGGGCTATCTCGACTTTCTTTGTCTCGAATCGAAGGCTTCCCTCATCCTCACGGATTCCGGCGGCATTCAGGAGGAATCGACCGTACTAGGCGTTCCCTGCCTGACTCTGCGAGACAACACCGAGAGGCCCATCACAATCGAGTGCGGCACGAATCGCCTGGCCGGCACCCGTGCTGATACGATTCTTCGAGCTTGGCGGGAGACGCGCACTTCGCCAAAGCGAGGCGTGATTCCCCCGCTCTGGGACGGGCATGCGGGGGAACGCTGCCTGACAGCTATCAAACATTTTCTCGCTACGCGCCGGCAACACTCTCCGTCACACCGTGCATGAACGAGCGCATAGGGCCCATCGAGCCGGTGGCCGTCGCCCCCGTCGCTCGAGAACGATGGGTGCTGATGTTCGCTTACCACTTCCCGCCGGAGAATGCGATCGGCGCTTTACGGCCATTTCGGCTCGCGAAATACCTGCCGCTCTATGGATTCAAGTGTCACGTCATCTCCGCCGCAGACGTCGCATCCCGCCCCGACCTTCCCGCCGAGGCTGTGCCCGATCCCTTTATTGAGAACCCACGAAAAGGGCTCGGGTCGCACTTCGAGCGATTCATTCGCCGGTTTTTGCTCCCCGGCGTAGGAGGAATTCAATGGGCTTTCCGCGCCTATCGTGCGGGTGTGCGCTTTATCCAAAATCACCCGGCCGTCGAGATCACGGTGTTCTCCACCTTTCCGCCCCTTGGTACACATCTGGCTGCATGGTGGCTTGCGCGTCGTTACCCGCTGGTGTGGA
>JAFAQG010001014.1 GCA_019246575.1 Acidobacteriaceae bacterium | reverse complement strand
ACGCACAGCCTGTTCTCATTGCAGCCGGATGCGCTGGTGTTGTTGGATGAGCCGGGCGCGGTAGAATCTGCCGCCGACCGGTTGTGGCAACGGCTCGAGCACCCCGATCGCCCGCCCGAAATAGAGCCCGAAAAGAATTTTGCGCGCTGGGACGACCTGAAGCAATGGATCGCGGAGCGAACCGTCATCAATTTTCAGGAGCTGGACGTAATTGCAGGCTCGAACGGCGACGCGGCAGAGCAGCGGTTTAACATTCCGAGCCGGCCATCGCTGACTTTCCAGGGGAACATGCCTGTCGCAGTTGCCGAGGCGCGGAATCTGATTCAAGCGGGATTCCGGGTCGCATTTTTCGCAGGGTCGACGGGTGAGATCGAACGCTTGGCTGACATCCTGCAGGAGTATTCCGTGCCGTATCAGCTCGGGCTCGAATCCACGACAGGAGCGCGGCCGTCGCTAGCCGAACGCGCCTATCATGCCGGAGCGGTTTCGAGCACATACCTTATTAAAGGCCGTGTGCGCCGCGGAGCAGTGCTGCCGGATTCCGAACTCGCGATTATCGGTTGCGAGGACCTTTTCGAGACCTCCGATCTGATTGCGAGGCAGCCGGCGAAATCGCAGTTGGCGGCGTTTGCAGCCGATATTGCAGATCTGAAGCCGGGCGATTTTGTTGTGCACGCGACGCACGGCATTGGCCAGTTCCTGGGCATTCGTGAGATCGTGCAAGGCGACCAGAAGGGCGACTTCATGCTGCTCGAATACGCCGGCGAATCGAAGCTGTATGTTCCGCTCACGCGTCTCGACCTGGTGCAGAAGTACCGTGGGGCGGGTGAAGCGAAGCCGCATTTGGACCGGCTCGGCGGGGTGACTTGGGAGAAAACAAAGTCGCGCGTGCGCGCCAAGATGCGCGACATGGCGGACGAACTGTTGAAGCTGTATGCGCAGCGCCGCATGGCTAAAGGTTTCGCATTTTCTCCCGACAGCAACTGGCAGCGAGAGTTCGAAGACGGTTTCGAATATACGCCGACTAAGGATCAGGTCAACGCCGTCGTGCAGATCAAGCGCGATATGGAAAACGATCAGCCGATGGACCGGCTACTGTGCGGAGACGTCGGATTTGGCAAGACGGAAGTGGCGATGCGGGCGGCATTCAAAGCGCTCGGAGACGGCAAGCAGGTTGCGGTTCTTGCGCCCACGACGGTGCTGTCGTTCCAGCATTTCGAGACCTTTAAGCGCAGATTCGCTTCTTTTCCGGTCCGCATTGAGCTGGCGAGCCGGTTCCGGAGTCAGAAGGACGTGAAAGCGGTATTGGAAGACGTTGCGACCGGGAAAGTTGACGTGCTGATCGGAACACACCGGCTTTTGTCGAAGGATGTTCAGTTCAACGATCTGGGCCTGCTGATTGTCGATGAAGAGCAGCGCTTCGGGGTGCGGCACAAGGAACGCTTGAAGCAACTGAGGCATAACGTAGACGTGCTGACCATGAGTGCAACGCCGATTCCCAGGACGCTGCACATGTCGCTGGTCGGGTTGCGCGACATGTCTGTCATTGAAACACCACCGAAGGACAGGCTTGCGATTAACACCGTAGTGGCGCATTTCGATCTCAATCTGGTGAAGACGGCAATTGAGCAAGAGCTCGCGCGCAACGGGCAAGTGTATTTCGTGCATAACCGTGTGGACACGATCTTCATGCGAGCCGCTTCGATTCGGGAGATGTTGCCGAACTGCCGCATCGGCATGGGGCACGGCCAGATGGGAGAGGCCGAGCTGGAAAAAGTGCTGCTCGGGTTCATGAAGCACGATTACGATGTGTTCGTGTGCACAACCATTGTCGAGAACGGTCTCGACATACCGATGGCGAACACGATCATTATTGAGAATGCGGAACGGTACGGCTTGAGCGAGTTGTACCAGTTGCGCGGTCGAGTAGGGCGATCGAACCGCCGGGCTTATGCGTATCTCCTTGTGCCGGCGGATACGGAGCTCAGCGAAGTTGCCCGTAAGCGGCTGGCGGCGCTGAAAGAGTTTAGCGATCTGGGGGCAGGATTCAAGATTGCTGCGCTGGATTTGGAACTGCGCGGCGCCGGCAATCTGCTTGGGGGAGAGCAGCACGGGCATATCGAAGCTGTCGGCTATGACACGTACGTGCGTTTGCTCGAAGAGACAGTGCGGGAACTAAAGGGCGAAGAGGTACCCGTCGAGATTCACTCGACGTTAAACCTCGGACTCGATATCCGGATTCCTTCCGGTTACATTGGGGACGAGGCGCAGCGGCTGCGCTCGTATAAGCGAATTGCGGATGTTAAGGATGAACAGCATGCCGCGCGTGTTCTCGATGAGCTTGCCGACCGGTATGGGCCTGTGCCGGATGAAGTACGCAATCTGGTCCGGTTCTCGTTACTGAAGAGCTTAGCTGAGCGGGTGGGGGTGGAATCGATTGAGCGCCGGCAAGGATTCGCGAATTTCAAATTCCACCAGCAGTCGCGCGTGGATCCATTGAGGTTGATGGCGCTGGTACGGAACACGGATGGCGCTCAGTTTACTCCGGCGGGCGTGTTAAAACTGCCGATTGCGACGGCAGGCCAGCCGCTCGAGTTACTCGACCAGCTCAAGGGAGTGCTGGAGGAATTGAGCGCGGTGGAAGCGGCGGCGTAGGGGAACAACAACAAGCAATCGACCCTTCGCTAAACCTGCGTGATCCTCCCTAATGTGCACAGCCCATCGCAATGCTCAGTTTGGCAGCGAGCTCGCAAACGCGCTTATCACTAAGCTGTCGAAGACCGCTACGCGGCTCAATTAAACTCTGCTTTCGGACAACGGCGATGTCTTCGGCACGCGCAACTGAATCCGATTGGAGGCCGGTTTCACCGGCCGGCAGGAAGACATGGGTGGGAACGTCCTTATGAATACTGGTTGTGAGAGGTACTGCCAGGACCGTGTCCGCGCGTTCGTGACGGTTCCGTGCATCGATGGACACGACGACTACCGGTCGCCTTCCCTTTTCTGGAGGATCGACTGGAAGTTTCACGAACCAGATTTCGCCGCGCAGCGGGGTTCTAGGCATGACCGACACTCAGCCGCGCTCCTGTTTTGGTAATTGCCGGAGCGCGAAATCCCCCCAGGCGGCCTGTTCTTTGAGTTCGTTGTCGCTAAGTGACGAGTAATAGTCCGTAACCGCCTGTTGAATCGATGCGCGTTCATGCTCCCGCCGAAACCCCTGTAAAATTTCCTCCAAAATGGAGGAGACGGACTGTGCGCGACGCTTGCTGCGCATCTTTTCGAGAAACGCAACGGTCTCCTGTGAAAGGGTGTAGCTTTTTTTGGCTTTACGGTGCGGGAGCCGTGCTACGGTAGGACCTTTCTTCATACCTGTAATCCTACCAATGGTCGATGACCGGCTACAAATACTCATCGGCGAACGCCAAGACGCTGCAGCAGCTCAAACGCTATCCGACAGGGTAGACAAGAACTGCAAGCGTTCCCATGCCGTAGGCCCAAAACCCTGCGATAATAGTGGTTTCTATGAAATTCAGGTTGCTTGGCGCTTTGGCAATCGCGAGTGCGTGTCTCGCCGCTGATGTCGAGATTGTGGACCAGATTGTCGCAAAAGTGAATGGCGACATCGTCAGCCAGGACGAGCTGCAGCGTTTATCGCGCGAAATGGTGCAGGAGTTGAAGGCACAAGGCGCGGCGGGCGCGCAGCTCGACCAAGCCTACACGGAGCGGCAAAAGGATATTTTGCGCGATCGAATCGATGAGTTACTGCTGGTTCAGAAAGGCAAGGAACTGAACGTCAACGTGGACTCGGATGTCACGAAGTACATGACGAACCTGCAGCGGCAATCCGGGACGACAGATCAAGACAAGTTTCACGAGTGGATCCGCCAGCAAACAGGCATGCCGTACGAAGACTTTCTGGCTGAGACGCGAAACCAGTTTCTGACACGGCAGGTAATCGGGCAGGAGGTCTCGCGGCACATCACAATCACGCCGAAGGAGATTCAGGATTACTACGAGAAACATAAATCGGATTTCGTGCGTGAGGAAAAAGTCGAGCTAAGCGAGATTCTGATTTCGACCCAAGGTAAGGATGCGGCCGGCATTGCAGCGGCCGAGAAGAAGGCGAAGCAACTGGCTGACGACGCCTCGAAGGGTCAGCGGTTTTCGGATCTGGCCCGCGATAACTCCGATGCTTCCACGGCAAAAGCGGGCGGTGTGTTAGGAGCTTACAAGAAAGGCGATTTGGCCAAAGAGTTTGAGGCTGCAGTGTGGAACCTGCCCAAAGGCGGGGTGACGCAGCCCATCCGCATCGCAACGGGGTTCGAGATCTTGAAAGTGGACGACCATACGAAAGCGGGTCTCGAAACTCTCGACGAAGCAAAGCCCGAGATCGAGAATATTCTGTACGGGCCGAAGATGCAGCCGAAAGTCCGCGAGTACCTGACGCAACTCCGTCGAACTGCGTTCTTGCAGATTAAGCCGGGTTACGTGGATACGGGAGCGGCGGCTGGAATGAACACAGCGTGGCAAGATCCGGTGCAATTGAAGCCGGAGACGGTGACGAAGGCCGAAGTGGAACAAAAGACCAGACGCAAGCGTCTCCTCTGGACCGTTCCGATTCCAGGCACAAAGACAACGGTGGAAGGAAAGAGCAGCTCTCGCTAGACCTGAATGAAGTCGCCTTATGTAGGCACGCTGGTGCCGAACGATGTTGTTACGGCCCAGTTCCTGGTGCTCACAAAGGAGATCCGGCAGAAGAAAACAGGGGAGCCATATCTCTCGCTTCATCTGGCCGATCGCACGGGCGAGATTGAGGCCAAGATGTGGGACAACGTGGGCGAGGTGATGCACACGTTCGACGGCGACGATTTCGTCAAAGTAAAGGGCTTGGTGCAGGTTTACCAGAACCGATGGCAATTCACGGTTCATCGCTTGCGCAGGCTTGAAGATCACGAAGTAGATCCGGCGGATTTTTTCCCTTGCTCCGAATGCGATCCGGAGCAGATGTACTCGGAGCTCGAGGGCATCATCTGCGGTATCTCGAATTCGCATCTGCGCGGGTTGTTGCAGGCGCTGTTTGCCGACCCACAAATAGCGAAGCAGTTCAAGATCGCTCCGGCGGCGAAGAACATTCATCATGCCTGCCGCGGCGGGCTGCTGGAACACGTGCTCTCCTTATGCAAGCTTTGCCGAAGCGTGGGCCAGCATTATGCGGATATCGATCTTGACCTTCTAATCACGGGCGCGATCCTTCACGATATCGGAAAAATCGAGGAGCTGTCCTATGCGCGGAGTTTCGGGTATAGCGCAGAGGGGCAGCTGCTCGGGCATATTGTGATTGGACTGCGAATTGTTGGTGAGAAGGTTGCTGTGCTGCCGGATTTCCCGCCGAAGCTGCGGAGCCTAGTGGAGCACATGATTATCAGCCATCACGGCGAATTGCAGTTTGGTTCGCCGAAGGTGCCGGTATTCCGCGAAGCGATGCTGCTGCACCACCTCGACAACCTCGACTCCAAAATGGAAGCGCTGAAGAACGCGTTGAAACGCGATGCGCACATGGAGGGCGAGTTCACGGGTTGGGTTGGATCGCTTGAACGAAGCATTCTGCGGAAAGATCGCTACATGGCGGATCGAGCCGGCACACCGGTTGCACCGATATTAGGATCGGACATCACAGTCGAAGTACCGCCGTCTCACCCCGTTTCCGTAACAGTGGCGCATGAGGCTGGCGAACCGCCGCAGAGACCTGACGAGCAGGGCACTGCGCCGCCTGAAGCGAGCATTCCCAAACCGCCGGAACGCCCGGAGCAGAAGCCCGTCCCAATGACGTTATTCGGCGAAAAACTGCAGGCCGTGCTCGAATCGCGCAAGTAGAAACGAATGTTAAGATTGTGAGTTGTCAGGCTCCGGGCTTCGTGCAACGGGCGGTTGTAAACCCCGCCAGGTCCGGAAGGAAGCAACGGTAGCGGCTTAGCTCGTGTGCCGCGGATCACCCGGGGTCTGGCAGACGTTCACGTCTCCGGCCCTAAGCTTTCCGCCCATTTTCGCTGACTCATGTATCAAGTTATCGCCAGAAAGTATCGCCCTCAGAATTTTGGCGAGCTCATCGGACAAGAGCACGTACAAAAGACTCTGAGCAATGCGATTGAGAGGCATCGAATCGCTCACGGCTATATTTTTTCCGGTCAACGCGGGACGGGGAAGACGACGGTAGCGCGGATTCTTGCACGCTGCCTTAACTGCGTAAATGGACCTACGACCGTGCCGTGCGGTGTCTGCTCGAGCTGCACGGAGATTAGCGCCGGCAACTCCGTCGACGTGATCGAGATTGACGCGGCATCGAATCGCGGCATCAACGAAATGCGCGAAATTCGCGAGAACGTTCGCTACCGGCCGGCTCGTGACCGCTACAAAATTTTCATCATTGATGAAGCGCACCAGATCACAAAGGAAGCCTTCAATGCTCTTCTGAAGACTTTGGAAGAGCCGCCGGAGTGGGTCGTCTTCATCCTCTGTACGACGGAAGCGTTCGAGATTCCGAACACGATCGCGTCCCGTTGCCAGCATTTCACATTCCGCTCAGTGGATTTCGCCGAGCTGATTGCGCGCATGAAGAGCATCGCGGAACAGGAAGGCATTGAGGCAAGCGACGAGGTGCTGTCGGTAATTGCGCAAGCAGGGGAGGGCAGTGTTCGCGATTCGCTATCCGCGCTGGACCAGGCGATAGCGTGCTGCGGCATGACGCTGGGCGTCGAGGAGATTCGCGCTCTGCTGGGTGTGTTCGCAGTGGATTCGCTGCGCGCGGTGGCGGAAGCAGTGAATGAGCGCAATGGCGCGCGAATGCTGGAGATTGTCGCTGAACTCGAGACGA
>JAFAQG010001003.1 GCA_019246575.1 Acidobacteriaceae bacterium | reverse complement strand
TAAATACCAAATAGAAAAAATCAGCTGGTGCGGTGTTCGGCGCGAGAGTGTGCTTGCGCCCATCCGCCGAAACGCGATCTCGTTTCGACGCTTGCGGCGGCATCGTGCCGGGCAAGAGCGACGGGCGAATGATGCTTCAGAATTTCCGCTGCCATGTCCAGCATTTGTTCCGGCGTATCCAGGCCTAGTAAAACCTTTCCGTGCCGGACGGCACTTTCGTAACGATGGCGCTCGCGCTCCTCGGCCCGGCCGAAGGTGGCGGCGCACCAGGTCGGTACATTTTCTTCCATATGTCCCGCGTCCGGAGGTGCTTGAGAACCGGCAGAAACCACTGCTCGGTTGTGTTCGGAAACGAGATGGATATGATCTTCGGCAAATGCGTGGGCCGTGAGCTCGCCGGCGGCGGCTTCCGCCTCTGAGAGGTTGCGGTACACGGCAACCAGGGCAGATTCTGTTCTCTTCGGCATGGCTGCTTCCTCGTTTGCCCGGTTCGGTTGTTGGAGCTGTCTCTTTACGTGCTGGACCATCCTGGAGCTGCGTTCGCTACGTAGAAAAACGAGGAATGTGAGTACATTTTCGTAAATCGCGGAGCATTCAAGACATTTCGCCCTCGATTCCGACAACGTGTGTGAAGGAGACTCCCGGCCGATCGCCCGCAAGCAGCGCCAGGGAGTGTCGGGAGCCGCCATTCACGTTGGCGCGACGCAAGGCATGTCTTGCCCACCTCACTAGGTCCACCAGTATGCCCGGATAAGAATTGCAACGTGGCCAATTTGACTCCAGCCTTCCCATGCACTGCTGTTGCACTCATTGCCTTAGAATCACTGACTCGATTCCAGGATTTCTCTGCAACGAATTGCCGTCCTTCCCAGGAATTCCGTGGAACCCGATACGGTCGAACGACAAACGGATCGCGCCCAGGAGGACTCGAGATCCACACGCGTGCGGCGGCTTCCGCTATATTGCTCAGGGTGACCTACGAGCAGGCCCTTTCCGAATTGAAGGACGGCAATCGCCGATTCCGAGAGAATCGGATGCTACATCCGCGAATGGACGTAGAATGCATCCGGGCAGCCGCTGCGGAGCAGCACCCGTTTGCGGTTGTTCTGAGTTGCGCGCATTCCCGCGTACCGCCCGAAATCGTTTTCGACCAGGGGATCGGGGACCTGTTCACCGTGCGGGTTGCGGGAAACGTCGCAAATGGCGATGAGATTGCGTCAATCGAGTTTGCTGTCGAGCAACTGCATACACCCCTCTGCGTGGTGGTGGGCCACACAGGATGCGCCGCAATTCAAGCGGTGTTGTCTGGCAACCGATTGCCGCTCGAGATCGATCAGTTGTTTCGCCAAATCAAAACTGCTGTGAATGAAGCGCGCGCGCACGCGTGGCTGTCGGGCGCGAAGTTGGTGAATGCTGCTGTCCGCATGAACGTTGGCCAATCGGTTGAGACACTCCGGAATCACCTGCGAAAACTTATAGAGCAGCAGAAGGTGCACATCGTCGGCGCAGAATATCACATGGATTGCCGCGAGGTCGTTTGGCTTGACGCTCAGCATCAAGACAGAAAATCACGCCCGAATGAACCGCCGGTTGGGGGGAGGTTAAATCTGTGCCTTGGAAAGTCCGTGCTCAACCTCCGCTGCACTGGTCTCGCACTGCGATTTCGAGCACCAGGATACGTGCGCAGGACGCGTCCTCGAGCTCACGAAATCGTGTTCTTAACTGAGTGCTTCGGTGTTCGGGATTAACGGAGACGTTATGCCCCGCGCGGCTTGAAGTCGCCCACGAAATACGTCACCGTAATTCCGAATCACAGTACTAAGCTAACGGTGGATCAATTCCACTCGCCGATTCTTGGCTCGTCCTTCCGGCGTAGAATTGTCGGCCACAGGATTCGATTCGCCGTAACCTTTGACCGCTGACCGCTAAGCGGTCGCGGTCCACACCGTGAGCGGCGAGCCAGTTCGCAACTGCTCGCGCACGCTCTTCAGAAAGTTTCTGATTGGCCGCTTTGCTACCGACATTATCGGTATAACCGCCGACCTCCCATTTCCAGTTCGAATTCACTTTCAACTGGTCCGCGACTTCGGACAATACCCGTTCCGCACCTTCCGGAACGGTGAACTTACCGGTCGCAAAGTGAATCGCGTTTTCTCCGAGTGAAATACAATTTTCTGCTAACACCGCACCGGAGTAACGGTCCAATATGTCGATAAACGGGCGAGCGGCGGCCGGTGTTCGCACGCCGGCCTCGAGTATTTCTTTGTTTGTAATCTTCGTCCGTACAGTTTCCTGTTTTCGTCAGCGTCGGGTCGCAGCGTAGCGCCTTCGAGCGATAGACCAGCAAACAATCCTTTAGAGCGGGACCAGGAGAGCAGTTCCGCGCGCATCGTGATGTCGGTATTGGCGCTCGTTTCGCGGCCCACCGGACCTGCTGCCGCAGCAGCTTCCCCTCCGATCGTGAATTTGTCACCGAGCAGCTTATTCATTCCGCTCTCTTTCATCACGAGCATGATCAGATCGGTCGAGGAGCCGCCGAGCTGCAGCCCAAAGCTTCCGCCTTCAATGGCAACTGCTGCCGGTGCACTCCAACCCCGTGAACAGCGGCGGCAAGACGCAAACCCGCGGCCATATTTGCCGCCGACACCAAACGCACCTTTGAGCAAACCGGGAACGATCACGACGCATTGCGCTCTGTCCATCAGTTCCTGCGGAATGCCTTTATCGCGGCTGGCCATGATGTCACTAAACGCCGTGGCTGGATTCGCAGGCGCTTATCCGGAGTCGATTCCTGTGCAACAAGAGAAGTTGCTACAAGGCACGCGAGAGAAAAGCACCGAATGGTGTATCTGGAGCTGGCCATAATTCCCTCCACAAAGGCAAGATCAGGAGTTCTCTTTAAGATTTATGCGCCATATGAGACATGACAATTGCGAGCGAGCGTGCTCCCAGAGCTTTGATCAACCCAGGGTACTGCGCATAGAAGTTGCTCGCCTTATCAATAATCGAGGCATCATTCTTTTCAGCCGCTTCTGCCAATCGCTGAACTTTTTCAAGCGGGACCTGCTCAGTCTGTTCAGCGGTAATTTGGGGTCTTCGTCCGAGGAGAGGCTCAACAAGACCTGAAGAGGTCTCGCCCCGAACGGAACGCAAAAGATCATTCAGGATTCCCGCTCGTTGTTGCGCATCGGAATTCTCGAACAGCGTCGCGATCATCTGCGGGAACGGAGGTGTTTGATCGGATTCAAACGCCCCAGTCAGGCCCGCCGCCAAATGCGAGGGCAAAGCGGTTTGCGAAACCTGTTCGAAATCCCGCTCCGCATTCTCCGCATGAGCTGTTTCGGGATCGGCATATTGCTCCAGAACTTCGATCAGGTTTGCAAACGCCATACTTGCCTCCAGAAGTCACCTGGCGAGCGCTCCACACGGTAGGCGTGTGTCGCGCGCCCTAGCGTTATCGGCCAGTCGCTTGGGCCTTGCCGGTTACTTTATTCCAACCGCAGCGAACGGCATCTTTCATTTTTTCCCAAGTACTCTGCGGGTACCGTTTCGCATAGCCGGATCGAAGATCGGACTCTACTTCATCGAAAGATCGCCCCCGATAGCGTGGATCCGACGCCATGTCGTAGCCGTACCGATACGCAGGCAGATAGGTATCGTACGAACCGCTACTCGCGTATCGCTTCTCGAAATCCGACCGAAAATCGGACTCGTCGAATGCCCTTTCAGGAGTTTGTTCGACATCCACTTCGGTACGTCGAACCGTATCTCGAATGGTTTCGGTACGTTCGGAGGTTTCTTTCCCGACACGAACTTCCTCTACCACGCGAGCCTGTTTGGCCACCACTGGTTCTTCCGCGAATTCCTGCATCTCGACTGCCTGCTGCTGCCCGGCCGCGAAATCGGCCTCCGTCGCAGGACGGTTCGCGGGCTGGCGTTCCACTCGCACCCGTTCCTCGCGCAATCGAACGTTCTCTTCGACCGGCTGCTCGACAATGCGGGAATACACCCGGACACCGCCCCGGAGGACCTGCCGTTTACCCACTTGAACTTCTTCTTTGACCACTGGAATGGTGCTTGTGGTATTTGCAGCTGCCGTTGCTGCTTGCCCGTGTACGTCAACCGGAGAATGGCGGTTCAAGATGTCCTCGACTGCGGGAATCTCGTCCTCACGTGCGTCGACGCGCAGCAAAAAATTGCCCTGTCGCAGTGCATCTTCGTACACCGAGCGGTCAGGATCGTTTCCCTCTCCAAAAATCGACTTGAACCATCCGGTGACTCCGCCTTCCTTGGACGCTGTTCTCGACCGTCGAGATGTAGCATCTGCCGTCTCGATATAGATATCGTTGCGTGCGATACCGGCTGCCTGCAAGTCTGCTACGGCAGCCTGCGCGTCGGAACTATTTCGAAAAACAGCAACTATCGTGCTTTCAGTTCGACCAGCCATTTGCGGTCCTCCGTGCGGTAGGATGCATCCGGATCTGAAATCGCTACTTCCCCCGTGTAAGAACAACGGTCTTCGCGAATTACGAGGCGTGCTGGTCTCGCCAATTCGCACACGTTGCGGGCACACGCGCCTACTTCGAATTCGAGGCCCTCGGGGTCTTCTTTGGCAATTAAAGCAACATCCACAATAAGGTGGACGGTAGTAGAATATCGACATCGAGAATGACTCTTTATCCGCGTATAGCCCAGCTTCGTAGCCGGTTAATCACGCTTGAAGAACTGATTAGTGATTTGGAAAACATCACCACGGCTGGACATGGTGGCGAGTGGCCGATTGATGCCGTCCTCCACAAGAAACTTTTAGCTTATTGGGCAGCCTATGGATCTCCGCCCGAACTATTGCCGGTCGTTTTGAGCCGTTGCTCTCCTCTCATGCCGTATTGTCGAAACTCGGTCCGTCCCGAAATTTCGCGAGTTTAACGTCGTTTCTGTGCGGGATTGAGCCTCCAGGTCGCCTTTCAAAGCGGCCAGCGATTTCGGAGGGCGCGCCTCTGCGCTTTCGAGCTCCGTTCTGTAGTCTTTCTAAACTAAGGATCGCTGTCTCCAATGCGGAGCGTTCCACACGCAATTCTGAAAGAATTGTATTTAAGTCCATTGCACCGATTTACTTCGCAGAAAGCGAATAAAACAAAGATGCGAATATAGTTCACCGTCATTGTACTTTGCCAATAACGCGGAAGCAATTTTGATAACCGTGCGAGAAATACATGGCCTGGTCGCAAGCACTCTACGTCGCGATCTGCAATTCGTTTGAGTTGGCGATCGAGCCCCCCTGGAGCAATGGTCCATTGGAAGCACATATCGACCGGCCAAAAGCGATCAACCGTCAGATGTATGGACGCGCTGGGTTCGAACTGCTGCGCGTCTTGAGCGCAAGTTGAAAGGAATCTGACCGAAAACGCGAAAGAACCCGAATTAAATGCTGTCTGTCCGTTATGCGGGGCAGGCTACCCGGCTCTCAATCCAGTAGTCGTACCAGGAGCTGAGATTGAACAGCGTCCAGAGATACAGCCCGTTGTCGCAGCGCCCGGACCGGTGGTCCGCGAACAGTTCCTTCACAAACGCTCGATTGAAGTAACCGCGATCCATCAAGCCCGATCCCAGCAGCAGCTTTTCCACGCGCTGGCCGAATGCGCCCTTCAACCAATGAGCCATTGGGGCGCCGAATCCCATCTTTTTGCGATAGATGATTTCATCCGGAATCAGCCCTTCCACGGCTTTCTTGAGCAGATACTTCGCCGTGTTATTTCGAAGTTTCCACTTCATTGGAATGTCCGAGGTAAATTCGATAAGCTTGTGAGCCAGAAACGGCACGCGAGCCTCGAGCGACAGAGACATAGTCACTTTATCTACGCGCATCAACAGCAACTCGGGAAGCCGCAGCTTGAATTCGCTGTAGATCATGCGCGAGAGCACATCCTGCCCTGGATGCTGGCTGTCGAAGGGTTGCAGAAATGAACGAACGATGTTGAACGAGTCCGTCTGAAAATAGCTGGCCGGTAGCATGCCGCTGCGGATCAGCTCTTCGGCCGTTCCATTCGGCTCGATTTTGCCCTGTTCAACCAGCCGCGACTTAGTGCTTTCCCAGAATGCCACCGCTCCGGTCCAGAAGTGCTCCCGGTCGTCGGCAGCGCGGCGAACGATGTCGGTGTAGATTTCGAGGCCGGGCTTCATTTTACCGAGCTTGCCGGCCACGCCCGCCAGAGTCTTTTGCGCAACGCTGGGCAGCACCGACTTGAACGGCTTCCAGTAGCGGTGATACATGCTCAGGTAGCCCATGTAATTCGCGTACCCGCTGAACTGCTCATCCGACCCTTCGCCGACCTGAATCACGGTGACGCCGTTATCTTTAGCGAGTTTGGACACGAAGTACAGCGGGATGCAAACCCAATCCGCTAACGGCTCATCCTGCGAATGGATCAAATTTTCGAGATAGCCCATCATGTCGGCTTCGTCGATCAGCACTTCGTGATGGTTGGTGCGAAACTGGTTGGCGACCGCGCGCGCATAATCGAGCTCATTCAGATGCGTATGATCGCTGAACCCCACGGTAAAGGTATCGACCGGCCGGCTCATCTGCTTGCTCATGAGCGCCACAATGGCGGAGGAATCGATTCCGCCCGATAGAAACGAGCCGAAGGGCACATCCGACATCATGCGCTCGTTGATTGCATCGTCGAGGCGCTTCCGAATGCCGTCGATATAAAACTGTTCGCGAGCCTTGTCCGATAACCCGGAGACTTCGTTCTCGGCGATTCCCTGCCCTGGCGACGCATCCCAGTATCGCCTCGCCGTCAGCTCGCCGTTAGTCTTGATCTGCGCGTAATAACCAGCCGGCAGCTTATAAATTCCCTTGAACATAGTCATGGGCGCGGGCGTGGTCAGAAACGACAGATAGTGATACATCGCGTTCGCGTCGATGTCGCGCGATACGCACGGATGCGCGAGAATCGCCTTGATTTCGGACGCGAAGAGAATGGTGCCTTCTTGCAGCGAAAAGTAGAGCGGCTTTACCCCGACTCTGTCGCGAATGAGCGAAAGCGTCTGCTCGCGGTTATCCCACAGGCCGATCGCATAGTCCCCGGAAAGGCGCGATGTCAGACCCTGGATTCCCCACTGCTCGTAGCCATGCACCAGCACTTCCGTATCGGAGTGATGCGTGCGGAAGGTGTGCCCCGCCGCGATCAGCTCTTGCCGCAACCCGGCGTGATTGTAGATCTCGCCGTTGAACGTCACACATATTGTGCCGTCCTCATTGCTCATCGGCTGAGATGCCGACGTGCTCAGGTCGATAATCGACAGCCGTCGATGCGCCAGGCCCACCCCGGCCCTCGGGCGAAATCCAGCTTTCTCCTCCGTCCGGACCGCGATGCGCCATGGTGTCGCGCATCGTCGCGAGCGCTCCTGCGTCTACTCGCCATTTACTTCGATGATTGAATACACCTGCAATACCGCACATATCCTGTTGCCCTCTGCTTTCGTTTACGGAGTCGACGTGCCGCTATTCGGCCCTTTCCAGTAAAGCTGCGGTGATCTGCCGCTGCACTTCGAAGCTGATGCGGGTGGCCTGAATCTGCTCGTCGAGCGGCATCGGCCAAGGTTGATCGCAGTAGCGTCCGCTAAAGCTTTCAATTCGTCGAGCTGGCCTTCCCGTTGTAGAGCGCCAGGCTTTATCTTCGCCGCCCAAAATCGAGAGCGACTTGTAATCTTCGAGCGAAATCGCCTCGCCGTCAGCGAAGATCGCCATCGTCCATTTGGAAGTCCTTTCGCGGATCTTTGAGGGCGAGTGATCTTCTACCGAAATCGAAACCGGCATCTTGTGCTAGGTGCTAAGAGAAATACACCCTCTAAGTGTTCGGAGTAGTCCTATACTCTCAGCCCTAATGCTTTCCCGAGAACTTTGACGGGGTCTCCTGGTGCTCGGCAAAGCAGGCTCGCACAGTCTCGGTTTCGCGCTCAAATTCTTGCACGCCGAAGGCCGATTCCACTGCGATCCCTCTGAATGCCTGCGCCGGTGGCCGTCTATGTGGCCGACAGCTACAGGTTTCAGGGACACCTGGACGAGTTATGACACGACTGCCGAAGCGTAGAGCGGCCTTTTAGGCGGCCTGCCGGGTTTCGAGACGGCATCGTGGACCCGCGATGAACAGAAATTCAAACGCGTGGAGAATTAGGTCCAACAGAATCCCGCGCGAGCCGGGTTTAGCCGGTCCCCACGGCGTCTTCGCATGCCAGGTTCCGCTTGAAGAACACCCGGCCCTGGCAGCGGCAAGCGCACCCAGTTCTTGCGTTGCGCGAGTCAAAATCGTCGCCTCAAGGGTACGGCAGCGCCGACCCGAGCAACGTATAAGGCCCAAGAACGCGCGATCGCGCAAGCCGACGAGGGTACCGGTTTCCATAGGCTCCAGCAGCTCCCGGACGGATCGTTACTCCAGAACATGGAGGGTAATTGACACCCAATGTCTGACAAAAGAGTGAATTTGTATACAAGTGCGGCATGATTTCGATATTCTTAGAAGAGATTAGTGGAGGTTGACACATGGCACAAGTGACATCACAGCAAAGTAATGCCACCAATCTCAATGCAGAATTGTCGAATATCGACTATAACCGGACCGTCGAGCAGCTGCGCTCGTTGCAAAACAGCGACAGCATTCCGGGGCAATATAGTCAGGCCGTGAACGATGCGGTGACCATACTAGGCAATCAGCAGATGGAAAACGCATTTCAACAGATCCAGTCGCGTAGCGGACAGGGATCTCAGACTATGTCGGCGGCTAGTGGCCAGGGTGCATCGTCTAGGACCACGAGCGGCCGAACTGGTGCAGCCGGGCAGTCGGGTTCCGGTATAGGCGGCCAGAGCCCGAATGAGTAAGCCGGGAGCGCGGGAAGCGCGCGAGTCTAGGCACAGGTCTCGAACACGCGCCGGGGCGCACACTTAACTAAATCCGGTCACGCGTCGGGCCGCGTTTCGCAAATTCTGCTGGGCACGCACGCACGCGAAGGAAAACACAACTCTGTCTTTGCAGTGCTGCAAATACCGCCGGTACGTGCCCGCCCCGCACGATGCTGGTGACGGGCAGCTCGCGTAGTGCGTGAGCATCGCGCGGATTCACGGGATGGCTTTTCTCGCCGTGATCGTCTCCGTGCTGCCAGCATCGGGCCCGCAATTCGCAAATTTTCGATAGCTACGGCAGAAGAAAAACTAAAATCGCTCCTGCCGTTGCGACCTACCCATTGCCGACCGAGTGAGTCTCTCGTTCCAAAGCTCTCGACGAGCGCTCGGGACCGGGTAGCAGGTACTTGCGACGACAACTCGAACATCCGGCGGCCTTGCCCGGCTACGTGCGGACGGTCCTGAAGCGGATCGCGTGGGACAAAAAGGCACAATCCGAACGGCTGGAGGGCGAGGGCGTCGTATTCGAACGCGCGGCGGATCGCCGCCAAGACCCGCACACCGCTCTCGAGACGAAGCAGAGAGTCGAGATCCTGCAAAGCGCATTGAAGACTCTGAAGCCCATTGAACGGGAGGTGCTCCGACGGTTTTACCTGTTATATGAGACTAAGCAGCAAATTTGTGAGGAAATGAACCTCACGCCGACGCGGTTGCGGCTGCTGAAGAGCAGAAGTAAACAGAAGCTCGAAGATGCAGCCGCGAGACAAATGCGGCGACATCGTTCGGTGGTGCCACAGTTTGCCGTCGCGAGTTAATCTATTCATGGCTAATAGCGGCTCCTTGGCCTTTTGTCGCGATACCGTCCTCTTAGTGGAGGACAATCCGGCGGACGCGCTAATGCTCCATTATGGTTTTTCG
>JAFAQG010000996.1 GCA_019246575.1 Acidobacteriaceae bacterium | reverse complement strand
GCGAACCAATCGGCAAGGCCGCCAACCATGCCCGCCTCGGCAGCGGATCGGAAAAGCAGGGTCCCGAAGCCGGGTTCCGGAACCAAACGCGTCAAGGCGAATACGACTCCCATGCCGACGAGCATGGTACTGGCAACGATCCGGTTCCGTCGCAGTCGCTTGCGCGCCGGTCCGTCGGACTCGCTTGCCAACAGCGAAAGTGCCTTGCAGGGCGATGCCCGAGCGTGCTCCGGGAACATTCGGCTCATCCCTTGTCGCCACCTCCTTGCAGCCAGCACGTAGGTTGGGCCGGATCGGCGGTCCAGACTTTCGGCAGCAAGCGCTCAGAAAGTGTCCATCTCGCTCCCCCCGGAGAGCTCAACTTTGCTCTTCCTTGCTTCTGTGCCGCTCATTGGCGATCCGGCGAAGCGCGTGTTCATACGGCAGCGAGCCGGTTGCGGCACGTCGCTGCCGATGTGTCAGGGTCCTTTCCATTCTGTCGAGGTGCTTCTTATAACGTCGCTTTGCATCTTCGCGGTTGAAGCCGCGCCGATGCGCTGCTGCGCGAGCCCGCGAGAAGAAGCGCTCAAGCTCGCGTTCCGTGTGGCTATGACGCTCCTGGTCGGTTATTTCGGGCATGCTGCGCAGGAGAGCATCGACGCTCCTATCGACCAGCTCGTCCGTCAGCTGGTTATCCGCACCGAGCTCGGCCTCAAGGAAGAGCTTCACGGACGCCTTCAGGATGCCGCCCAGCTCCGGGCGGAGCGATGGCACATAAAAAGGCAGGATCAGGGTGAGCACGCCGACACCGACGAGCGGGAGCGGACCTGCTTCGCCGATTTCAAGAACATCCTCCAGGCGCATCGAAGCCATCCCGTGTAGTCACGGCAACAACGAATCTCGCGCGGAATCGCTGCATCGGACAGGAAGTTTTCCAGTACTCCATCGCTACGCCGGCTACTCTGGAACTCTCCGATGAGAGGCGATCGGGATCTATTCGCGGTTCGGCCAAGAACCGCCGCCGATAAGCTGCGGTCCGATGTTGAGGCGAAGACCCACGGATGACAGCCGCAACGCAACACGGATTCATCTGGTCGAAAAATTCGAGAAGCTCGTCGGGGAATACAACCTCGGCACCGTGGACGTTGAGGCGCGGGGGACCTACTGCCGTTACGGCCGCTGCGCTGGCCTGCCGCACCAAGCTCTCTCAGCGCGTTGACTGAGTGCGAAGTCGCGCGCGAACAATCCGTCACGCGTCAGCAAAAGGTGCAGAAGCCCGCTGTCGGACACCAGGGCCTCTCCGTTACCAGCACGGATGAGATCAACCACATTGGCGCGCGGAGACCTAAAAGCGTGCCGGATCGACCACCGCGCAAAAGCCAGAGGCTCTCCAGTTCGCCGGTGTCTGTAACGGTGAGGCCGCGGCCGGAACGCTCGAACAGCGATATTCCTCATTCCGTCTCAAGCTGTTTGGTGGCTGTGCTCAGATTGGGCTGGGCGACCCGCATCACATCGGCCGCCGCGGCGAGCGAGCCATGGTCGACTACAGCGCGGAAATAAGACAGCAGCCTCAGATTCATCTAAGGATACGTGCCAACTGTGCACTGATCGCACATTGTGACGTCATCGGGACAGCTTGCCGGACATAACGCCGATGCTTCGGTTCTTCGCTCATTCGGAGGCAGCCCTCTATTCACTGCATATTCGCTCGCAAATGATACAGTAGCAAAAGCAAGCTTCCGGCTCGAGCGTACACGGTCAACAACTTGCAAAACACCACGCGCCTTAAGAATGAGCGCGCGAGCGGACGACGCGGAGCTTCGAAATGCGGCAGATCCAGCACTCTGGCAACTCTAGTTTGATCGAACTGACCGCCGGTAGGGGCTGCGTCGCGAGTTGGGTTGATCTTCGATAGGAAAACAGGATTCAGAAATAGTCGGTCTAGCGATTAGCGGACCGGTGACTCGAACCCCCGTCGTGCAAGTTAAGGACGCCGATTGTCGGTTTCGATGTTTCACCGAGGCGGACAAGCGGACGATAGCGTACCGGAAAAAGCTTGTTATCGAGTTCGGGACGATGCGAAATCCTGGCCAAACCGAAGCCGTAGGCGTTCAGTTTGCCGAACGGCTGCCGCACCGGCTGGAAGCACCACTTCGTCGTGTCCATGTGTTGAAAACACCTGTGTCATTGGCGTTCGACTGCGACCCGATTCGTCACTTCAGCGTGTAGGTCAGCGTACCATAGCCAAGCTGGTCGAAGCCTCCGCTGTTTGGTCCGTAGTCGCCTCCGCCACCTTCAGGTCGAACTCGTCTCGCCATAGACGTGACATAGGGCGCGTC
>JAFAQG010000805.1 GCA_019246575.1 Acidobacteriaceae bacterium | reverse complement strand
CTGTCTCTGCGCGGCGGCGGACCGGCAACCGAAATCAAAGAACTGGTCCTGCTCGATATACCCGCCCCAGGCATCGAGGTGTTGGGCAACGTAGACGGCGTACCCGCTGTCGCAGGTCAAACTTTTTTTGGCTACGAACATCCGTTGGCGAAAATGGCTGTTGCCGATGGCCGGCTGCGCGGCTCGTATCCATTCGCGGGCGGATTAGTTTGCGACACGGTGTTGCGCCATAGCGTGGTGATCGGGGTCTATCCGGCCGGCCAACTGCGCCGTGCTTTTCTGTATTACATCGAGCGCGAGCGTGCTCACCCGTACCGGCCTTTCCTTCATCACAACAACGGTGAAGACATGGGAACCTACTTCGCCATGCGGCGTCGCGATCCGGAAGCAGCGGCGCGCTTCCGAGCCGGCCAGGTCGAATGGTGGCGCGCCATGATCCAGGATGTCGGCCGCGAATTGGTCGAGAAGCGCGGCGTAAAAATGGATTCTTTTGTCCATGATTGGGGCTGGGACGACGAAAATCTGGTGTGGCAGTTTCATAGCGGATTTCCGAACGGTTTTGCTCCCTTGCGCCCGCTCGTTGACAGACTCGGCGCGTCTTTCGGCATCTGGCTTGCGCCGCACGGGCAGTACGGTGTGTCTGCGGGCGAGGCGAAGGGATGGGCCGTCACCATTCCGGAAGCCGTCGGACTCACGGGCGCGGGTCATCCGGCCCTGTCTCTGGCAGATGAGAAGTACTATGCTCACTTCCTGGCCTCGTGCGCCGGGATGATCGAGAAGTATGGCGTCAACTACTTTAAGTTCGATGGGGTGGTCAAGGTCACCGGCAATGTCGAAGCCTTGTTGCGCATTATGCGTGAACTGCGAAAGTTGAAACCGGACGTATTCATCAACCCCTCTTCCGGCACATGGCCCTCCCCGTTTTGGCTCCGCGACGCGGACTCCACCTGGCGAGGCGGCAGCGATCTGGGCCTGGTTGAGAAAGGACCCGAGGGCCGTACATGGCTGACCTTGGACGGCGCGCGTCTCGGGCATCTTGGAATCGGCCAGCGACCCTCCGGACCAAAGGCGCAGAAGTTGGAAAAAGGCTCTCCGCGCCAGCAGTGGATCACCTATAGAGATTATGAAGTTTACAACAGTGTGCTTGGCCGGTGTCCGCTATATCCGATCAGTTCTTTGATGATCCACGGCATCGCCGTTAATGTCGGCGGGCGTGTCAAAACCTTCAACCAGGACGACATCGTCAGCGAAATCAGGTCGTTCTTCGCCACCGGCGTCGACCATCAGGAGCTATTCATCACACCGAAGCTGATGACAGAGCGGACATGGGATGTGCTCGCCGAATCCGCAAAATGGTCTCGCGCGAACGCCGCCACTTTGGCCGACACGCATTGGATTGGCGGAGATCCCGCCAACTATGAGGTTTATGGTTGGGCATCCTGGTCGAAGAACAAAGCGATCCTCAGCTTGCGCAACCCCAACGATCAGCCCGCCGAATTCGCTGTCGACGTAGGCCAAGCGTTCGAATTGCCGCCGGGAGCGCCCTCCTCGTACGAGCTCAAGAGTCCCTGGAAGGAAGATTCCGCCAAGCTGGCCTTGCACGCCGCTCGCGGCCATGCGCTCACCATCAAGTTGGCGCCCTTCGAAGTGATTGTGCTCGAGGCGTTTCCTCACTCATGAAAACAGTCCGAATCGCATTTCTCGCGGCCGGAATCCTGATCGCCGCTTCCTCGCCCCTTCGCGCTCTGGACTTCCCGGGACCCGCACCCGGTTCTGCTACGGGGACGATCACGAACTCCGAAGCGGTTCTGCAAAATGGCGTACTCGCGATGCAGTGGACCATCGAAGGCGACCGCATACGGCCGCGCTCATTCACCAACAAATTGTCCGGCGTGAAACTGGATCTAAGCGGCACGGAGCTGTTCCAGATAGTGCTGGCCGATACGCCCCTGCCGACCAGGACGGTTCTAAACCCATCCGAGCTGAGGCTCGCCGGCGCTCCCAAGATCGCCGAACTGCCCCCGAACCTGTCCGCAACGCGTGCCGCAGAGCGCTATCGCGGCCGCGAACTCAGAATCCGATTTGCTCCCGTGCGAGGTCTGGTAATCGCATGGACCGCTACGCTTCGCGACGGCGCCAATTACCTCAGGCAAGCACTGACAATCACCGGCGGAGCGCCCGAAACGGATCTCGCTGAGATTGTTCTGTTGGACGTGCCTGCGCCCGGTGTCGAACTGATCGGCCGCGTTGATGGCGTGCCCGCCGTCGCGGGACAGACCTTCTTTGCCTACGAGCATCCCCTCGCAAACATGACCGCAGCCGGCGGGCGTCTCCGCGGCTTCTATCCCTACGTCGGCGCGCTTCCATCCGAAGGATTGCGGCATAGCTCCGTAATCGGAGTCTTTCCCGCAGCGCAACAGAGGCGCGGGTTTCTGTATTACATCGAGCGCGAACGCGCGCATCCCTATCGCGTCTTCTTCCATCACAACAACGGCGAAGATACTGCACAGTACTGGGCGCTGCGTAAGAAACAGCCGGAGCAGGCTGCGAAATTCCGCGCCAATCAGCAGCAATGGTGGGAAGCAATCATTCAAGCGTTCGGGCGTGAACTCGCCGAGAAACGCGGCGCGCGGATCGATGCGTTTGTGCATGACTGGACTTGGGACGACGAGACTCTCAATTGGCAGTTTCATAACGGATACCCGCAAGGATTTACGCCGCTGCTTCCGGTTATGCGAAAATTCGGCGCGGCTCCGGGAATATGGCTCTCCCCATGGGGCGGATACTCCGACAAGCCATTCCGGATTCCGCCCGCGCGGTTGTTGGGAATGGAGACGAATCCGCAAGGTCTGTCCCTGGCCGGTCCGCGCTATTACGGGCGCTTTCGCGCTGCCTGCGCCGGACTCATGAAGAAGTACGGCGTAAACTACTTCAAGTTCGACGGCTTCAACGGCTTAAACAGCCCGGACGGAAGCACCGAATACAGAAGCGACGTCGAAGCGCTCCTCAAGCTTATCCGCGAACTGCGCGCAATCGATGCCGATGTCTTTATCAATCCGTCCTCCGGCACCTGGCCCTCCCCCTTCTGGTTGCTCGATGCCGATTGCATCTGGCGTGGCGGACACGATACCGGCGAGGTCGCAAAGGGATCGCCGCGGCAGCAATGGATCACATTCCGCGATTCCATGGTCTACGCCAGCGTCCTCGGCCGCTCGCCGCTGTATCCCATCAGTTCACTAATGATCCACGGCATCGAAATCAATGACGGAGGCCGGGTGAAAACCTTCGACGAGGCAGACATGGTTGCTGAAATCCGGTCCTTTTTTGCCACCGGGGTGAATCACCAGGACATGTTCATCATGCCGGAGCGGATGACGCCGCGCACATGGGATGCCTTAGCGGAATCGGCCAAGTGGTCGAGGGCAAATGCCGAAGTTCTGGCCGATACCCACTGGATTGGCGGCGACCCGGCAAAGTATGAGATTTACGGCTGGGCATCCTGGTCTAAAACGAACGCTATTCTCAGTTTGCGCAATCCGGACGATCATCCGGCGAGCTACCGTCTCGATGTGCGCAGGGCCTTTGAACTGCCGGTCGGAGCGCCAATCGCTTACGAACTGACCAGTGCGTGGAAGGAAGACTCCGGCAAACCGGCTATTCGCGCGGTTGCGGGAGAGCCCGTTGCAATCGATCTGGCGCCGTTTCAAGTGTTGGTATTGGATGCCACGGCGGCGAAATGAAGAGACAGATTCTAACGCCGCGGTTGCTCGTTCTTTTCAGCCTCGCCACACTCGCATTCGCAGTGGTTGGTTCCAGGAAAATTTTCATCATTTATGACCGCAACGTGAGCAATCTTCGATTGGACTCAGATGGAATTGTCAAGAATTTGAGCGGATTCATGGTAATTACGAGTGCGCTGCCGGACTAGCGCAATGTCCGCTTTGGCTGCGACTTGGCCTTTGATGCGCCAGAGGTCAGAATGAAAAGCGTCAACACTGTACGGTGAATTGCTACTTTGACCGCAATCTTATGCGCTTTGCAGCTCGTTGCTGAAGACCACGGACTCGTGGTTAGTTGTTGGACCTGCCAACGCCGATATGATCGGGACGGACGGCGTCGCGATACAGAAAGCCATGGAACGAGTCGCAAACGCAGGTGGAGGCACGGTTCTCATCAAATTCGGAACTTACACATCTGAACGAGTCCATTCGAATGACGAGTCATGTAACGTTGCGAGGTGAAAACAAGGATGCCGTTATTCTGAGGCGCGCTCCCACCGTGACTGGCAAGTTAGCGATTGACGCCGACACCACTAAGTGGCGGGCCACACTGGAGGATGCTCGCGCATTTTCACCGGGAATGGGTGTTACTATCCGAAACCAAGGGATGCATGGAGCCACCGTGCATACAATCACGCGCGTCCAAGGCAACGTCGTATACTTCCAGCACATCATCGGGCATGATTACGAGGTCAGCCATGACGCGAGTATTTACAACTACGTTTTCACTCGTGGTAGCAGAAGATGCGGACGACGTCCGCCTCGAAGAGCTGACCATCGACGGCAACGATCCGAAAGCGCCGTTTCTGTATGGTTAGGGGGGCGGGGCCGTTTACTTCTATCACGTCAATCGCCCGGTGATCCGGAATTGCATTGCCCGCAATTTCCCTGGGACGGCATCAGCGTCCAATATGTCGAGGATCCGGTAATCGAGAATTGTGAAGCATACCGGAATGCGCAGCTCGGCATTCACCTCGGCACTGGCGCCATGCGGGCCATCGTTCGCTACACTCGCGCCCACGATCACCGTGGCGATGGTTTCTATCTCTGTTACCGTGTTCAGCAATCGCGTTACGAGCAGAATCAATCCGATCACAACGGCGGGTTTGGTATTTCGCTCGGCCACAAAGACAGCGACAATCTCTTCCTCAGGAATTTAGTGAAGGAGAACGCGCGTGCTGGAATTTACTTCCGTAAAGAGCCGCGGGCCAGCGCCGCGAATCGAAGTGTATTTCGCGAGAACCAGATCCTCATAATGGCGGACCCGACCATTATGGCGGCGGCATCCGTATCGATGGCGAGACGGCAGAGCTCACGTTCATCTCTAATGTCATCCGCGATTCCCGCGCGCCCGAGGCGCAACGCGCAGGCATACGCATCGGAGCTAGCGTCCGCCGCATCGCGTGTAAGCGCAACGTGATCGAAGAATACGGCACACAGACCATTGTCGACGAATCACAGAGCCGCAGTAACCGGGTGCAAGCCTCGCCGGCCGAGTAGTTGTACATCGAGTGCAGGTTTGAAATGCCGACTTGTTGCGCAATCGGACTGGGCGCTGTGAAATTGAAATAGCTGAGCCGGTTGTAACGCTCCGTGCGGCCCTTCTCCACCGTCCCAGCGCAAGCCGAGATTCAGCGTCAGTTTGCTGGACACGCGGAAATCGTCCTGAACATACAGCGCCAGATATGGATTCGAGGTGAGGACCTTCGGCAGAATGCCTGCCTGCCCAGAGGTGGAGACACCCAGCAGCAGACTCG
>JAFAQG010000660.1 GCA_019246575.1 Acidobacteriaceae bacterium | reverse complement strand
ATAGGTCAGGTCTCGCGGCGTTGGGATCTGCGATGTGTCCCATCCGCCTCCCAGCGCCATGATCAGGCCCACGCTCGATGTCATCTGGCGTAGCTGAATCTCTATTTCCGCCTCGCGATTCGTTAGCACCGTGTTCTGCGCTGTTATGACGTTCAGGTAGCTGTCGACTCCGCCCTTGTACCGCGTCACCGACAGATCGAGCAGATGGCTCGCCGAAGCCACAGCGGTGTGCTGTTCTTCTATCTCGCGCGACAAAATCCGCAGCGATGCCAGATTGTCTTCCACATTTTGGAACACCGTAAGCGCTGTTTGCCGGTAATTGGCGACCGTCTGTTCGTATTGCGCCTGAGCCTGTTCGTTTTGAGCGCGGCGAATCCCCGGGTCGAAAAGAGTCTGCGCGAAATTAGGTCCGACAGACCAGAACCTGCTGGGCCAATTGAACCATTGCGCGGGCGTCGACGTCTGGAACCCGGCGGATGCGCTGAGCGTTAGGTTGGGGTAGTATGCCGCTCGTACCACACCGATCTCTGCGTTCGCCGCCGCGACCAGACGTTCAGCGGCCGCGATGTCGGGCCGACGTTCGAGCAGCGCTGACGGCAGTCCAACGGGTATGACGGGTGGCTTCGGAGCAAATGGCCCTACAGGCAACGAGAAGTTCGAGGCCGGTTTGCCGATCAGCGTAGCGATCGCGTGCTCCATCTGCGCTCTGGCCACGCCCACATCCGTGAGTTGCGCGACCGCCGTATCCAACTGCGTTTGAGCCTGCGCGACGGCTTCATCGGAATCGATGCCCGCGCGAAAACGGGTCTGGGTCAACTCGACCGTGTGCCGGTAATTCGCAACCGTGTCCTCGAGAATCGCCCGCCGCGCGTCGAGTGCCCGCACTTGAAAGTAGTCTTGCGCCAGCTCGGCCTCCGTCGTCAGCAGCGCAGTCCCAACGTCTGCTGCATTCGCTTGTGCCTCATACGTGTTTACTGCAAGCGTGTTGCGAATGCGGTGCCACAGATCGATGGTGTACGAGGCATCGACGGGAAATGAGTAAGTGTTGAAGGTGCCGCCGTTCGATGTGGCTGGTACGGCAGTGCTGCCCCCACTACTCGAGCCCGCTCCTGCCGTCGCTCCGGACACTCCTCCGCCGTTCTGCACGACAGCGCGCCTCGCTGTCGAGGAGAAACGTGAATTTGTAAAAGAGGGGCCCGCGGTCAGAGTGGGAGCGAGCGCGGACCGCACAGAGACGACGAGCGCGCGTGCCGCGCGGAATCTCGCCTCGGCAGCGATGATGCTCTGATTACTAATATTCACCTGTTGCTCGAGTGCATTGAGTTGCGCATCGTTGTAGATTTCCCACCACTTCGCACGGAGCTTGTCGTCGCTCGGTTCGGCCAGTTTCCAACCGCTGCTCTCTTTGAACTGGTCAGCGGGCGCTTCTTTAAACGCGACAGGCGCCTGCACGGGAGGCCTCGCATACCTCGGCGCAGGATTGCATGCAGTTAGGACCGCTACGGCGCTGGCTACCGCTAATGCTCTTCCGTCAAGTTTCGGGTTCATCGCACACCTGGGAGATCCAGCGCCGCAGATACACCGGGCAATTCACGAGTTTTACGTTCTGGGACGCCTGTTCCGAAAAGTATTGGACAGCTTTGCGGTCCACCAGCGTTACTTCGCTCAGATCGAGGAGAACTCGGTTATGCGAATCCCTCGCCTGTGAAATGGATTCGGACAGATGAGGAATCGCATCCTCACTGAATTTGCCATTTAGCAGGAGAGTAATAGAACTGTCGGCCGGGTCTGGTTCAAAGACAATTTTGTAGTTCATGTCCATGTCATTCCTAACTGGCGGGGCGGACGGCCTCGACCGGAGCCTGCGGCAAGTGAGGGCGATGCAAGCGCCGGATCCATAAGCTGAAACGGTCCATGTAGAGATAAATGACGGGCGTGGTGTAGAGGGTGACGGCCTGGCTGACGATGAGCCCGCCAACGATGGTTATGCCCAGCGGACGCCGCAACTCCGAGCCCATACCGGTTCCAAGAGCTAGAGGCAGGCCGCCGAACAGCGCTGCCATCGTAGTCATCATGATTGGGCGAAAGCGCAACAGACACGCTTGAAACACTGCTTCCTTGGGCGGCTTCTTCTCCCGCCGCTCGACATCCAATGCGAAGTCGATCATCATAATGGCGTTCTTCTTCACAATCCCGATCAGCAGGAGCATTCCGATCAACGCGATGACCGTCAAATCCGTGTGCGTAAGCATCAACGCGAGGATTGCGCCCACTCCAGCCGAAGGCAGAGTGGAAAGGATCGTAATCGGGTGAATATAGCTTTCGTACAACATGCCGAGCACGATGTACACGGCTATCAGCGCGGCTGCAATGAGCATGGGTTCATTGGCGAGAGATTCCTGGAAGGCTTGCGCTGTGCCGCTGAAATTTGTGTTTATCGTGGCAGGCATTCCCGCCCGCGCTCCCGCGTTCGTGATAGCGGTAACCGCGTCACCGAGCGCCACGCCCGGAGCCAGATTGAATGAAATCGTCACAGAAGGGAACACGCCGGAGTGCGTTACGGCCAGCGCTGCTGTGGACGGCCGATACTGCGTGAAGGCGGCGAGCGGTACTGCGCCGCCGCTGGTCGAGCGAACGTAGACATGCTTGAGTCCTTCAGGCGTTTGCCAGAAGACCGGGTCCACTTCCATCACAACGAAATACTGGTTTTGCGATAGGTAAGTGCGCGCTATTTCCCGCTCGCCGAAGGCGTCGTACAGGATGTTGTCCATTTCGCGCGGCGTGATGCCCATGCGCGCGCCCGTCTGGCGATCGATGGTCAGAAGTGCCTCGAGACCATGATTCTGCTGATCGCTGACTACGTCGGTCAATTGCGGCAGCTTCTTCAAGCTGTCGACCAGCCGTGGCGCCCACGTCGTGAGCTGGTTCAGGTTATCGCTCTGTAACGTGTATTGATACTGCGCAGCGCTCGATCGTCCTCCTACACGGACATCTTGCGACGCTTGCAGAAACAGTGTGACTCCGGGCACCACTGCTAGTTTCGGCCGCAACCTGTTGATAATCACATCCGCAGTTTCTTTTTTATTTCGGCCCGGTTTCAATGCGATAAACGCGCGTCCGGTATTCGCGGTTGTACCCGCTCCTCCCCCGCTAAATGCCTGGACCGAATCGACACCTGGATCGGTCAGCACGATGTTCGACAGCTGCAGCATTTTTCTCGACATCGATTGGAAAGAGATGTCCTGATCGCCGATAAAATTGCCGTTCAATCGACCGTTATCTTGCTGGGGGAAGAAACCTTTCGGCACCTTGATGAACAGGTAAACATTCAGAGCGAGCGTCAGGACCGTAAGGAGCAGCATGATTGCAGAGTGCTCGAGCACCCAGCCAAGACTTTTTTCGTAAACCTTCAGAATGAACACGAAGATTTTTTCGCTTGCTCGATAAAGCCTGCCATGCTGCTTTTCGTCACTCAGCAGGCGCGAGCACATCATCGGCGTCGTTGTGAGTGAAATCAAAAGCGAGATCAGAATAGTCACGGAAAGAGTTACAGCAAACTCACGGAACAGGCGTCCGACAATACCGCCCATCATGAGGATGGGGATGAAGACAGCGACCAGCGAGAGGCTGATTGACAGAACGGTCGGTCCGATCTCGGCGGCGCCTTTGAACGCCGACTGCATGGTGCTCATCCCTTGTTCGCGGTAACGAGTGATGTTTTCGAGCACGACAATGGCGTCATCCACAACGAACCCCGTCGAGATTGTCAGCGCCATCAACGATAGGTTGTCGACACTGAAGCCGAGCAAGTACATGACGCCGCACGTTCCCATCAAAGAAACAGGCACTGCCACAGAGGGAATCAACGTCGATCGCACGTCACGCAAGAAAACGAACACCACGAGGACAACGAGGCAGATGGCAATCAGCAGCGTGATCTCTACGTCATGCACCGAGGCGCGGATCGTTATTGTCTGATCGAGCACAACGGTCATGTCAATGGAAGGATTGATAGAGGCCTTCAGTTGCGGCAATGCCGCTTTGATCCCATCGACGGTTGCAATGATATTCGCGCCCGGTTGCCGGAAGATGACAATCAGTGCCGACCGTTTTCCGTTCGACAGTCCGAGCGAGCGGACGGTTTGCACGGAGTCGCTGACCCGCGCTACGTCGTTGAGCCGAACCGGACCGCCGTTCCGATATGCCAGCACGATCGGTTCATAGTCAATTGCATGTAGAAGCTGATCGTTGGCATTGATGGACCACGTTTTGCGCCGGTCCGAGAAGCTGCCCTTTGCCTCGTTCGCGGTTTCGGCAGCGATGGCGGTGCGTACGTTTTCGAGACTGAGGCCCCGGCTATCGATGGCAGTCGGATTGAGGTCGATGCGAACCGCGGGCGCCGAGCTGCCGCCGACAATTACCTGTCCCACACCGCGGATCTGCGAGATACGTTGCATCAGCACTGTGGATCCGGCGTCGTAGAGTGCGCTGGGAGGCAGCCTGTCGGAGGTGAGCGCGACGATCATGATTGGAAAATCGGAGGGATTCACCTTGCGGTAGGTGGGATTGTTAGGAAGGTTGGCGGGAAGGTAGCCTCTGGCCGCGTTAATTGCAGCTTGCACGTCGCGAGCGGCCGCATCGATGTTGCGGTTGAGATCGAATTGCAGCGAGATACTGGTCTGCCCGAGCGTACTCGAAGACGTCATTTCGGTCACAGCAGCGATCCGCCCGAATTGCCGCTCGAGCGGGGTGGCAATGGAAGACGCCATAATCTCCGGGCTTGCGCCGGGCAGCGACGCGGACACGGAAAGCGTCGGGAAATCGACTTGAGGAAGCGGCGATACGGGCAGCAGCCGAAATGCAACAGCTCCGGCAAGGCCAACGGCAGCGGTCAATAGCGTGGTGGCGACCGGTCTCTTGATGAATGGCGAAGAGAGGCTCACCGGCTAATCTCCCGCGGCGGCTCGGGCGACCCACCCGTATTTGCCGCCCGATTTCGCCCTCGGAAGTGCGCGAACTTAGTCGCGAGCTCATCGAAGAACAGATAGATGACCGGCGTTGTGTACAACGTCAGAACTTGGCTCAGCAACAGGCCCCCGATGATAGTGATGC
>JAFAQG010000673.1 GCA_019246575.1 Acidobacteriaceae bacterium | reverse complement strand
TCGAATTCGAATGAGTCATCCAATCCTCAACTTCGGTCGTCCTTTCGTACGTCGCGGTACCGGAGTAGAACCGAGTTTGCGGATCGTCGCTCCAGGAATGCAGTTGAGCCATATCTATGGTTTGACCGGTCCGAGAGTATGTGACTTTCCAGTTCTGCGAGAGATCTACAGGCGATAAATCGGAGCCCGGTCCTAATGGGGTGTTCCCATGGCTGTTCCCGAAAACCAGCACGCCCGATTCATATGGCCCGAGCCTAAGTAGCACCGCGCCTTTATCTTTGCGGAACGCGAAGTGCTCTTTTCCCGTAAACGGATCCCACCACTCGGGCTCAAGCCCGCCTACCCGCACGCGAGCAGCCGTGTTCACGGGTTTATTCGAAGTGTTCACGACAAAGTAAACATGGCCCCAGGAAAACTTGCGATGGATGAAGCCGACGGCCGATGCCACAGAAGCATCGACCGCGAAATCCGGCTGGCACATCGCGTTTAACGTGCTGCCGAGCGTCGATTCGTCTTGTACAAGTCGCGTGTTCTTCGATCCGCGTTCGAACAGCGCCTGGGCGATTTGTTTGATTTGCGGCGTATCGGTTCCGGCGTCGCGCAATCCCGGCGCGAGGGAAGGCAATCTCCGCGTCGCGACTACAATTCCGCCGCGGTCCGCGTATTTCTGAATCGCTTGAATGGTCGCAAGCGGCATGCGCTCGACGCGCGGCAAGATCAGTATTTTGTACGGCACCCCTACATTGCTAATAGCGCGATCGTCTATGAAATCGAAGTTATATCCCGCATTCAGAATCTGCGGAATCAGGTTGGGCCCGAGTAGAGTATCCATAGACCGGTTTACGGAGACATTCCCGGCCTGCGTACGATGTCCGGGCAATCGTTGCTCCGGTCGGAAGCCCGCCCAAGCGTCGTCGGTCGGGAGATAGATCGCGACATCGTTTGCCGGTTGCCCCTGCCGCATCAGGAAACTTAGGCGCTGAAGATATTTCGCGATATCGGGCATGACTTCGAACCACGGATTGTGTTCGTTGAATGCGGCGGCGGCATAGAAGCGCCATCCCGGTTCGCCAGCGGACGGCGGCGAATACGGCCAGCCGTGTCCGATCAACTGATTGATGCCTTCGATGAAATGCAAATCCGCTTCGGCTTTCATGTCCAGGGGCGTCGCGCGAAATGCAGGCGCATGTAGCCAAGTCCAAGTTTCGGTTGAGGTAACCGGTCGGCCGTAAAGATGACATGCCGATGATGCCCACCGAGCGGGACTGAATGCGCGCCAATGTGGCCCCTCCTCGCCTTCAGGCAGATCGGCAAGGGCATTGCTGGAAAGAATGACAGGCGGCTCGCCATAGCTCTGGGAACGGAACAGCGTGTGTTTTGCGTGGGCCCACTCGCGAATCGGCGTGAGGTAATGCTCCTCGGCCAGCTCGGTCAGCGTTTTGCCCCAATCGTGCCGGATCGCAGCAGTCTGCTCTCCCATGTCACCGACGAGGGCTGGCAGATACGGAGTCAAATCGTATCCGCGGCGCTTCTGAAATTCTGCGAGAAAATCGGTTGTCCAATCGGACCCGAAAACTTCCAGGCTGTCGCTAAATACTGCATAGGGCGGCCGGTCGCCGAAGGCACTTAGTAACCGGTTGCCTACGTCTGATAAGTGCCGCTCGATGGCGGCGCGCTGGTAATGATCAAGAACGAATCCTTCTGCGCCAATTGCCGGCCGTTTTACCTGCTGGCCTGTGCGGCTCGAAATGAAAAACAGAACGGTGCCCGGGCTACCTCTGGGGACGCGCATCCGGCCATTCTCGACGTCCGTTAGTTGTTTCAAATCTTCGCGCCGAAGTGTCTGACCATCCCCGTGCGCCAGGAACGCGGCCATCAACTTCTCGCCATTCTCCATTGCCGGCAATGCGACCGATTGCGTTTGACGCGAAACTGCGACGCGCTCGCACCGCAACTGCCCGGCGGCCTCGGTCACTGGCGTTGTCGGGCCACCGTACGGCCATCCGCTGCCGAGCGTGATATCTACGCGCATGCCTAAGTCGTGTGCGGTCGTCGATGCAAAGCGGACAGCATCGATAAACCCGTCCGAGAGATAGGGCAGATTGCGAAAACCCTTTTGCGGATCATCCAGCTCCAACGGATACACCGGCTGAATCTCGACACCGCCGATATTGGCGTCTTTCATCACGCGTAGCTCGCGAGCGAGTTCGGCTTTTTCAACCGCCGTCCCGAACCACCACCAGCGCATCATGATGCGTGCATTGTCCGGCGGATTCGCAAACTGCCGTAATAGCGTCGCCTGATCAGGTTCGTTCGGCGCGGCCATCACGATCGCCGGAACCAGTGAACACGCGATTAGAAACAGGCCACCGATGCCTCTCGAATGCATGACAATGGATTCGAATTTATCATCACCCGTAACGCGTGGCATTTACGAGTGTGGTATCTCTGGCCATCAGGGGGCAGATCCCACCAGGATTACATCAATGAGAATCGCTGCTTTCTGTCTCAGTTTAATTCCGGTCGCCTGCATAGTTTTCGAGGTGTCACCAGCGTTGTGTCAGGTTGCCGGAACCGGATCGATCCAGGGCGTTATTTCCGATCCGTCGGGGGCGGCGCTACCTGGCGCTACTGTCACTGCGACGAACGATGCGACGGGGGTGAAGACCAGCCGCGATACCACCGAGGCCGGGTATTACGTGCTGTCACCTCTGCCGCCGGGCCAGTACACGGTCACGGTCACCGCGCCCGGTTTTCAGCAACTGGTTCAGCAGCACGTCACCGTGGATGCTCTCGCGCAAGTTGGTTTGAATCTTACCGTTACTGTCGGCGCGGAAAGCCAAGCGGTTACGGTGACCGCGGCTCCTCCGCCGCTGAACACGACCGACGCAAGCATGGGCCAGACCATGCGAAACGAGATTTACGACGCGTTACCGCTGCAGATGGGCAACGCGCCGCGGGACCCGACGGCGTTCACGGCGTATATGCCGGGCGTCAGCACCAGCTCGGCAACGGGCAACACGGCGGGCAACGTTCTCGGCTCGCAGGAGCACTCGCAAGAGATCTACATCGAGGGCATGCCCACTACGAATCCGAGCGCGGAGGGTGAAAGCCGTACGCTTGGGCTTGGCATTTCGGTGGAGGCGGTAGACCAGTTCCAACTCGAGAGTGCCGGCACTTCCGTCATGTATCAGGGCCAGGGCGCCTCCAATTACGTCATCAAATCCGGTACCAATAATTTCCACGGGGAGGCCTTTGAATTTTTGCGTAACACCGCGTTCGATGCGCGCGGATTCTTTGCGCCGACTACACCGACCGAGCATCAGGACGAGTTCGGATTTAGCATTAGTGGTCCGATTATCAAAAACAAATTGTTCTTTTTCGCCAATTACGACGGATTCCGCTTCACGCAGCAGGCGCAGCCTGCGTTTGCTTCAATCCCCACCTTGGCCGAGCGCACAGGCAATTTCAGCGCGCTACTGCCGTCGATCGTTATTTACGATCCGAACTCCACTGCATGCAATGCGAGCGGTACGGTATGCACGCGTACGGCTTTCCAGAATAATGTAATTCCGATGAACCGGCTTTCGCCGATTTCGCAATATTTTCAGTCATTCCTGCCCAATCCCATCAACAACAATCTGCAGAGTAACTTTCTGGAATCTGTTCCGATCGGTTACCACGATAACAGCACTACGGATAAGGTCGATTACACTCTGAACGAGAAGCACAGTTTTCAGGTCTTCTTCAGCCACGGTCATCGTAGCCAGACAACTCCCTATCGGGGCAACACCCTGCCGCTGCCATATGCGAATACCCGCATTGTCGACGAATATCCGACCCTCGCGCTCGTGAAATGGACTTTTGTGCCAAGCGCCAATGTGGTAAACGAATTCACCTATGGCCTGGCTCGTTTCAGTGTTCCCATCACGAATGCGACTATCGCGGGTAATTACCCAATCAAAGCCGGATTGGCGGGATTACCGCCCGGAGAAGCTGCGTCGTCATTTC
>JAFAQG010000670.1 GCA_019246575.1 Acidobacteriaceae bacterium | reverse complement strand
CCCGGAAACTCGGGCCCGAATGTTACGCTGAAATTTCCGAAATGTCATCCCGGATGGAGGGTCGCACCAGCGGCGTGGATGCCGCCGAACAGGCGCCTCTGATGCTCGACAAAGTCTATGAGCCGCAACGTTTTGAACCGCACTGGGCGCAGTGGTGGATCGACTCCGGTTTATATCGCGCAAATGCCGCCGCCGCGCAGCCCGGGCGCGCCTTCTCGCTAGTCATCCCGCCTCCGAACGTCACTGGGTCCCTGCACATCGGGCACATGCTCGATCACACCATCATGGATGTCGCGGTCCGGTGGCATCGCATGAAAGGCGAACCCACTCTCTGGTTACCCGGAATGGACCACGCCGGTATCGCCACCCAGATGGTTGTTGAGCGGCAACTCGCAACGGAAGGCGTTACACGGCAGCAGCTCGGGCGCGAAGAATTCGAACGGCGCGTCTGGCAGTGGAAAGAAGAGTACGGTGGCCGTATCGTCGAACAGATTCGCCGCGAAGGCGCAAGCGTCGACTGGTCTCGTGAGCGCTTCACCATGGACGCAGGCCTGTCGCGGGCGGTCCGGGAGGCATTTGTTCGCCTCTGGGACAAGGGCCTGATCTATCGCGGCGAGTACATGGTCAATTGGTGCCCCCGCTGTCACACCGCCATCTCCGACTTAGAGACTGCGCACGAAGCAGTCGACGGACATCTCTGGCACATTCGCTATCCGATCGCAAACAGCGACGAGAGCGTAATCGTCGCAACTACCCGTCCGGAGACGATGCTGGGCGACACTGCCGTCGCTGTGCATCCCGAAGATAAGCGCTACCAGCACCTGCACGGTAAAACGGCGATTCTTCCCATCATGAATCGCGAGATTCCGGTGATTGCGGATCCCATCGTCGATCCCAAATTTGGTACGGGCGTAGTAAAGGTCACTCCCGCTCACGACCCCAACGACTTCGACATAGGTAAACGGCACGCGCTCCCGTTCGTGAAAGTCATCGGCGAAGACGCGCGAATGACCAGCGCTGCCGGTCCTTATGCGGGTCTCGACCGATTCGAAGCGCGAAAGCGAATCGTCGCAGCCCTCGACGACTCGCGCGAGCTGGCCAAGACTGAGCCTTACGCAGTCAGCGTCAGTAAATGCGACCGTTGCAAAACCATCATCGAGCCGCTTGTTTCAACACAATGGTTCGTGCGCGCCAAGCCCCTCGCCGCGAAAGCCATAGAAGCCGTTAAAAGTGGCCGTATTCGGTTTGTGCCCGATGATCGCGAGCCGGTCTTCTTTCAGTGGATGGAGAACATCCGCGACTGGTGCATCTCGCGCCAGCTCTGGTGGGGGCACCGCATTCCTGCCTGGCACTGCCGGCGCTGCGAACAGATCACGGTAGCTCGCGAGACACCGGCTGTTTGCCCGCACTGCCAATCGACCGAGGTGGTGCAGGATTCGGATGTGCTCGACACCTGGTTCAGCTCCGGCCTGTGGCCGTTTTCGACGTTAGGTTGGCCGGACGAAACCGAAGATCTCAAAACGTTCTATCCAACTTCGCTGCTCATTACAGGTTTCGACATCCTGTTCTTCTGGGTCTCGCGGATGATCATGCTGGGCCTGGAGTGCACGAATGACGTACCGTTTCGAGAAGTGCACTTGCATGGCCTTGTGCGGGATGCCGAGCGTCAGAAAATGTCGAAGACAAGAGGCAACGTTGTCGACCCGCTCGATATCATGGACCGTATCGGCACCGATGCCTGCCGGATAGCACTGCTCATCTCCGCCGCTCCCGGAGCCGATATCGCGCTCAAAGAAGACCGGCTCGTTTCCGCGCGCGGATTCGCGAATAAAATCTGGAACGCATCCCGCCTTTTGTTCCAGAACATGGAGCGCTCGCACGTTCAATGGCTTCCTACGGACGAACCCGACACCGGCACACAGCGCATCGAGGATAGCTGGATCGTCGAACGCCTGAATGCCGCGATTGAAACCGTTACTTCGGCACTCTCGACGCATCGCTATCAGGAAGCAACGCAGACCCTCTGGGATTTTATTTGGCATGAGTTCTGCGACTGGTATCTGGAAGTGAAGAAGCTGCGCTTTCAACAAGCATCCGGCATGAATGGCGACTGGCAGTGCGCGTTGACTGTATACGAGGCCACTCTGCGCCTCTTGCACCCCTTCATGCCGTTCATCACGGAAGAGCTTTGGCAGCGTCTGACGCATGCCAACGGCGCGAATGCGAACCAACCGCGATCCATCTCCGTCGCGAGCTTTCCGGCGTCTGTTCCCGCCGGCTTCGGTGACGAAGCTTCGCGCACATTCTCGCTTGTGCAGCGGGTCGTTGCTGCCGCCCGTGAGCTTCGCGCAGACAACAAGCTCGATCCCAAGGCAACGCTCGATGCGACGCTTTATCTCCACACGTCTACACTCGACGACGATTCGATTCGTGTCATCGGTTCGCTTGCGCGGCTGAACCTTCGCCTGCAAGCG
>JAFAQG010000661.1 GCA_019246575.1 Acidobacteriaceae bacterium | reverse complement strand
ACGCCAGCGGAGATGCGCAGATCAACGCGATTCTGGCGAGCACGAGAGCGTTCGCGGACAGCTATGACGACATGAACTTCACTCCGCCGTACCTTTCAACAATTCGGGCACGCACACTCATTGTTCAAGGCGATCGCGATCCTCTGTATCCGGTTGAAATCTCCGTCGAAATGGCGAAAGCGATTCCGCACTCAAGCCTGTGGATTATTCCGAATAGGGGCCACGGTCCCGTTGTTGGCGAAAGATGGCCCGAATTTCTGAAGACGGCTTCTGCATTCCTGGGCGGCGAGCATGAGGTGCAGAGAAGCTAAAACGTGACAACTCTATATATGGTAGTGGAGCACTTCAAGAACAAAGATGCGGGAGCGGTGTATCGCCGGTTTCGAGAAAGCGGCCGCATGGCACCGGACGGGCTGGTGCACGTCTGGAGCTGGGTCGACGACAAATTGGAGCGCTGCTTTCAATTGATGGAAACTGAGCACCGTACACTGCTGGACGAGTGGATGGCGAAGTGGAGCGACCTGGTTGACTTTGACGTGTATCCCGTAATGGGATCGAAGGAAGCGGCTGATAAATCGCTTTGAACGATGTTCGCGTGTATCAGTTCTAGCGGTGAATCAGTTCTACTCTGCGGTTCTTCGCTCGTCCTTCGGTGGTGGAATTGTCAGCGACAGGATGCGATTCACCGTAACCTTTTACGGTTAACCGGCTACGATCGACGCCGTGAGCGGCAAGCCAGTTCGCCACCGCGTTGGCACGTTCCTCAGAAAGTTTCTGATTTGCGGTTTTATCGCCCACGTTGTCGGTGTAACCCTCCACATCCCACTTCCAGTCCGGATGCTCCTTCAACTGATTCGCGACTTCGGATAATACGCGTTCCGAGCCAGCCGGAATAGCGAACTTCGCTGTCGCGAAATGAATAGCGTTTTCTCCCAAGGAAATGCAGTTTTCAGCCAGCGCTGCGCCGGAGTAACGGTCCAACGTGGCTATAAAGGGACGAGCAGCGGAAGGGGTGGGGACACTTGCTTCCAAGACCTCTTTGTTCGCGATATCGCGTCCGTAGAGCTTCTTGTTTTCGCCCGGATCGGGCCGCAAGGTGGCACCTTCGAGCGATAGACCAGCGAACAAGCCTCGTGAACGGGACCACGAGAGAATTTCGGCACGCAGGAGAACGTCAGTGTTGGCGCTGGTTTGGCGGCCGACCGGGCCAGCGGCTGCAGCGGCTTCGCCCCCAATGGTGAACTTGTCACCAAGCAACCTGTTCATGCCGCTCTCTTTCATTACCAGCATGAGCACGTCGGTAGAGGACGCGCCGAGTTGCAGGCCAAAGCTTCCGCCTTCGATGGCTACTGCCGCCGGAGCACTCCAGCCGCGCGAACACCTGCGGCACGATGCGAAGCCACGACCATACTTCCCACCGACTCCAAATGCACCTTTTTTCAAGCCGGGCACGATGACCACGCATTGAGCTCGATCCATGAGGTCCTGCGGAATTCCTTTATCGGGGCTGGCCATCACTTCGCTAAACGCCGCAGCGGCATTTTGTAAGCGCTTGTCCGGAGTGGTTTCCTGGGCAATCAGAGCCGTTGTAAGGACGCACGAGAGGAGAAAGCATCTGATCATGTATTCAGACTAGCCGATTTTTCCTGAAAGAGTCGTCAAAATACGCGCAAATGCATGAGCGTTACCAGCGGCCCAGAATTGCGCCGCTTCCATCGACGTGAATGTATCCCCCACGGCCTGGCGTTCACTGCCTTCAAAGATCTTGGCTTTGTATTTATAATTCGGCAGCATCGTCACTTGGAGCTGAAGGCTGCCCATTACCGCACCGTTGCCACAAATCTTCCGCACATCCATAACTCCCGTATCGTCCCATGACAGCGCTGCGGTGTTGGACATCCACATGATTGTGTCTGCCCACCAATTTGAGAAAGAGAGCATTTCCGGCAAATCGTTTTGATGACGTACGAGGCGTTCTGTGTAAACTACATATTCACCTGTGAGGCCCCAGGACACGTTTTGCGAGGACCAGCCGAGGCGCTTCGGAGAGCTAGCCGAGCAGGAAGCCCGCGCCGTCCGCGATGAAGTGGGCAAGAATGTTGCAGGTCAAATCGCGCCGCCACAGGTATAAGGCGGTCAGAATGACACCGCCATAGCCGGCGACGATCAGTTGCGCCCAACCCCATGAACCGAGATGCGCCGCCGTGAAGGCGGTCCAGGACACGACCGCCGCAATCCACGTTTGACCCGTCAATTCTTCAATTCGAGGAATGGGGTAGCCGCGAAACAGGATTTCCTCGCACACTGCGGCACGCGTTACTAGCAGCCGACGATACCAGAATGGTGTCGCCGCCAGCTTGGCCATCTCCCCCGTGTTCATGCGCAAGTGCAGAAGCGGAAACACCACGAAGTAGATAAAGGGTATGCCGGCGACCAATAAAACGCCTGCCGGAATGGCCCACAACGTTCCCCATGCAGGCCGCTTGAACCCGATCGAAGAAAGCCGCAAGCGCTCGACAAACAGGATGAAAGCCAGAATCACGCCGACGAGCACCCACCACAACACCTCGCGCCCCAACAATGGACCGAGCCGGGTGTAGCGTTCGCCGAGGTTGCCGAGACTGATGTTCGCGCCGCCGAGCGTCAGCAATAGCCCGAGGAGGATTTGGAGACGGCGGTGTCGCGATTTAGGGTTGTGGTGTGCCAGATGTAGTTATGAGCCGCCGAAGATGCGGTGGAAGAATTGCTTCCAGGGCCATTGCCGTTCCATCCGTGGGCGGGCTGATCATGTAGTCAGACTACCCGAATTATCGTTGGCCTGAAAAGAGCACCGCAATAGCAGAACTTTGGATAAACTGGTAGCCCGCTATGGCGAATGTGTCGGACGCCTTCATAAAGCGATCTTTCCGCTGGTTTATGACTCCTACATGCAGGAACTCATCTCAGAAGAACTGCTCAATTTCTGGAGTCGAATCGATGCCGTTTCCTCCGTTCTGGTTGCGCTCACCTCTTCGGGATCGACAGTTGCCGGCCTAGCTTTCTGGAAAACGGGAACCGGTGGTGCTCTTTGGATCGTCTTCTCGCTAACGGCTACGGTGCTTGCGGTCGTGTCGACTGTTCTACAAATTCCATCTCGGATCAAGACGCAAACAGATCTCTCGGTTGCTTTCAGAGATATTGAGCTTCAAGCGGAGCGCTTCTATGAAGGATTGGATACCGCAGACTTGACCAAGGCCGAAGAAGTTTATCGATCTTTGGACCATGAATTCAGGGAGGTGCTGCGAAAAGCCCCGAACGACTTGATTATGACGGAGAAGTGGCGCGAGAACATTCAGACCAGATTAAATGCGAAAATGAAAGAGAAGGGATACATCACACATGTGCCTGACGTTCACAAAGGATCGACCAGGGCCAATTGAAGA
>JAFAQG010000655.1 GCA_019246575.1 Acidobacteriaceae bacterium | reverse complement strand
TTAAACGGATTCTGCGTAACTACGGGCCAGTCACTTCCGAACGCGAGGCAAGCGCCGGAGTCATGCACACTCCGCCAGGCAAAGCCGCGTGTTGCGCGCTCCGGCCCGACGTTTCTACACCAGACATTCAGAATATTCGGGCCCGGGTCGGCATGAAGCGGCTGCATGCTGGCGATCACGCCGAGCGGACGGAACCGGGGGATGTCCGCCGAGCTCACAGTTTCCATGTGTTCCACTCTATGTCGCGCATCGCGTGTCTTGTTCTCGAATCGCGCAGCTTCGTACGCATCCAGGCACAGTCGCACGGAAGCATCGCCGATGGCATGCGTGAAGATCTGATGACCGAGGTGGTCAATCTTCGCAACGGCGTCCTTGAACTGCGCAGGGTCCCAGAACAGTTTCCCGTTCGTCGCCCCAGTATCGGAATACGGCGCAAGCATGACGGCAGTGTGCGACTCGATCACGCCATCCAAATAAAATTTCACCGCGCCTGCATGGAGCCATTCGTCATGGTATTGCCGCGCCGCATCCTGAAAATCCTGAAGCCACTTCCCCTCCGGCATTTGCGGCGCAGGCAGATAATGAGCCATGTAAAACCGCAGCGTGAGTTCGCCATTCTGCCGCAGTCGCGAATACAGCGCTAACTCCGGCACATCGAACGCGGCACTGTGAACGCGCGTCAATCCAACACGGCGGGACTCGGCCAATGCCGAACGTAACGCGCTCAGCTTTTCTTCTTCCGATGCTGGCGGAATGACGTTGCGAATAAGATCCTGCGCGGGCCGCTCTTTGAGGACGCCGGTGGGCTCGCCAGTCGCGGCATCCCGCACAATGACGCCGCCTGGCGGATCGGGAATATCTCGCGTAATTCCCGCAAGAGCGAGCGCCTTACTGTTCACCCAGGCGCTGTGGCCGTCGAAAGCCCGCAAGTACGCCGGCCGGTCGGGCAGCACCGCATCCAGATCCTTCTTATTCGGCAGTGCCGCTGCACCGAAATTCGAATAGACCCAACCGCGGCCTTGAATCCATTGCGTGTTCGGGTGAGCCGCCGCATATGTTCGAATCCGCTGTTGAAGTTCGGCCAGGTTCGATGCGCCTTCAAGATGCACGCGCATCATCGTGAGCGCGCCTTCGAGGAAATGGATGTGACAATCGACCAGCCCGGGAGCAACGAAGTGTCCGCCCGCGTCGATGACCTCCATTCCGGGCTTTCTCAGCGCTGAAATCTCGCGATTGGTTCCGGTCGCGAGGATATGTCCGCCGGCGGCGGCCAGGGCTTCGACGAACGGACGCTTCCAGTCCATGGTCGCGATCCGGCCGTTCAGAAGCAGAATTCCCGATTCGTCCGTCTGCGCCCGAGCGCGCAACGCCGGCGCTCCTGCGAGCTTAAGAAAATTGCGGCGATCAAGCATCGGGCAAGACCTCATTCGTGGCAAGCGCGCACGCGGGCTTTCTGTTCCCGCTCACTGCTACGAATCGGAAGTACAAACTTTGCACAAATCTGATAAAGTTGTCAATCGTAAGCTGGGCGGTCTCGGTTCACAGCCGGATTATGAGCCTGGTGTACGCGAGCTGAGGCGCCATGAACTCGATTGTATTGAGAACCTCGATTCCGGGTCCGCGCTCGCTAGCACTGGCTGCCCGAAGAGATCGGGCGGTTCCGCGCGGTGTGTATCAAACGACTCCCGTTTTCGTACAGCGCTGCGAAGGCGCGGTCATCGAGGATGTGGACGGCAACCGCTTTATCGATTTCGCCGGAGGGATCGGCTGCTTGAATGCGGGGCACCGTCCCGAGGCGGTCGTCGATGCCATACAACGACAGCTCCAGCGGTACCTTCACACGTGCTTTATGGTCACGCCGTACGAGCCCTATGTACGGCTGGCAGAGAAGCTCAACGAAATAGTTCCCATCGACGGTTCTAAAAAGACCGTCTTCTTTAACAGCGGCGCGGAGGCGGTCGAGAACGGTGTAAAGATCGCGCGAGCCTACACGCGGCGTCCCGCCATTCTCTGCTTCGAAGACGCCTTTCACGGCCGCACGATGATGGCTCTCTCGCTTACAAGCAAGACCCATCCTTACAAGGCGGGATTTGAGCCGTTCGCGAGCGAGGTCTATCGCCTTCCTTTCGCAGATTGCAACGCATCGTGCAATCGCAATGCCGCGAGCGAACGGCAGTTTAGTCGCATGTTTGAGGATACATTCAAAAGCATCGTAGCCGCCGAATCCATCGCTGCAGTGATCGTCGAGCCGGTGCTGGGCGAGGGCGGATTCTACGTTCCGCCTGTCGAGTTTCTTGCAGCGTTGCAGTGCGTTTGCCGCGAGCGTGGCATTCTCGTCATTGCCGACGAGATCCAAACCGGATTCGCCCGCACTGGCCGGATGTTCGCGAGCGA
>JAFAQG010000638.1 GCA_019246575.1 Acidobacteriaceae bacterium | reverse complement strand
CGTAATCGAAGTACTTCAGCCCCCAGCCGCTTAACAGCCGCGTTGCCTGAGCGACGCCTTCCCCGTGCGCGACGTCCCGAAAGGTTTCATCCTTGTTGTTGCGGTATACGGAAAACATTTCTTGATCCACGTTGGCAACGAACAAATCCTGCCAGCCATCGCCGTCCAGGTCGGCAGCATCGACGCCCATGCCCGATCGCGGCTGGCCGTTCTCGCTGAACGCCACTTCTGCAGGTAACGCCATCTCTTCCCATTTCCAGGCGCCGTTCGAGCCAGGTCCGCGGTTGACATATAAGTAGTTCTGCACTGTATCGTTCGCGACAAACAGGTCCATGCGGCCGTCGTTGTTAATGTCCGTCGCAACCACGCCCAAGCCTTTGCCGATCGACTTAGCAATGTCCGTACCCCTACTTACTTCCGTGAATGTACCGTCGCCATTGTTGTGATACAAGTAACTGGCTGTTCCCTTAAATACGCGTGGAATGCAGTAATAATGTTTGCCGAGCTTGTTATCCCCGCACTCGAACTTATGGCCGCCGGAGTAATCCACAAAGCTGCATATAAAAAGATCCAGCCGGCCGTCGTTATCGTAATCGAACCAGACTGCGCTTGTCGTCCACCCCGGCGTCGCTACGCCGGCCTTGTCCGTGATGTCGGAAAACGTGCCGTCATGGTTGTTCCGATACAGGATGCATCTACCGTACGCGGTCACAAACATATCGGGCCAGCCATCGTTGTCGAAATCCCCGACAGCGACGCCCATACCAAATGTTCCGCCGCACACACCCGCCTTGACAGTCACATCGGTAAACGTGCCGTCGCGATTATTTCTATACAGTGCGTTGCGAATCGGCTTTGAGGGCTTCCAAAAATCGCACGGCCCGCTGTTGACCAGATAAATGTCCATCCAGCCGTCGTTGTCGTAATCGAGGAATGCGCAGCCCGGCCCCAGTGTTTCCGGCAGATAGTGCTCCGGCGACATCGCATTGTCGTGTACCCATTCGATGCCGCTCGAAGAGGGCTGCACCTCGGCGAACAGACCTTCGGCGGAATTCCCTGCTGTTTGCGCACCGAGTACGCGGCCAGCTGCGCACCCGCCTGCAATCTTTAGCAACTCTCGTCTACTGAATTTCATTCGCCGTTTTCATCCAGTGCGCCGAAAGCGCTCTCCTCAGAACCGATTCCATCTCATCTGGATGAAAATCCAGTTCGGTCAGGCGAGTAGCATACAACACGCGCGCGTCCGTCCCGATCACAAACGCGCGACTCGGCCAGGCATTATATTCCCGCTCGACTTCTCCGTCCATGCCGTCGACGAGCGCCCGAAACGGCAAGTGAAGCGTACGGCTGCACAGTGTCGCGTGCTCGCTTTTCTCTTCGAATGTAGTCGCGCTCGGCAGAATCACTCCATCGTGCTCGTTGCGCGTACTCTGCCATTTATCCGTCGAGTGAGCTTCTCGAATATAAATAAGTAGAAACTGCACGCGCGACTTATATCGTTCGTACATAGACTTCAAAACCTCGGCCGAGGCCCGAAAGTTAGGACACGTGTAGCTTCCGAACACTAGTACAATCGGTCCTCTTCCGCCGAAATCCCGAAGCCGTACCATTTCGCCCGATCGCGCATCGCGAAGCGCAAAATCCGGCGCGACGTAGTGCACCTTTGGACCCGCTTCAGGGGGCGCGAGCGCTGACGCAAGCTCTCGTTCTGCGCTTGCCTGAGTCGCCGAATGCAGACCGGAGTAAACTGCCGCGAGCGCCTGATGCGCTTCGGACGAACCCGGCATGGCCAGCGCTGCTGCTTCGGCATACGGACGAGCCTTTTCGAATTGCCGCGTACCTGCGAGCGCCTCCGCAAGCGCCAGTTTCGCCTCGCCCGACTGCGGCCGGAGCTTTGCCGCACTTTCGACCAGCGGCAGGGCAGCCCGACAATTACGCCGTGCAAGCAGAATCTGCCCCAGCGCAAGACTCGACGAAAAATCGTGTGGGTCCTGAGTCAATGCCGTCTCAAATGCGGCTGACGCAGCATCGGGGTCGCCCGTGTTTAGCAGTGCCTCGCCGTACAGCGCTTGCAAACCCGGCAGTGCCGGATTCAGTCGAACCGCCGCTGCAAGTTCCTTCACCGCAGCCGGATATTGCTGCGCTTCGAACATCCGCTTCCCGGCCGAAAAGTAAGTTTCTGCTGCCCGCACTTGCTCCTGAGCCGGTTCCCGCGTCTGCGCAATTAGAGCGACTCGCGCGAAGGCTGTAATCGCGATCACTGCCTCAATCCGGGTAACGTTCATTGACTCGGACAATCCGAATTTC
>JAFAQG010000636.1 GCA_019246575.1 Acidobacteriaceae bacterium | reverse complement strand
GAAATTCTGACGGCTGTATTCGAAACCGAAGCGAAGCGCGTGTTTGCCGTGAATCCAAGATACGTTGTCGACCAGCTGGAGTGTGTTGTCATCGATGAAATACGGGCCGTCTTGCGTGTCACCGATGGAGGTGAAGCCATCGGCCGCAAACGAAACGAAGGGTACGCCCCAGGAAACAGCAGCTCCGGGTTGGAGATTCGGGATACCCAATGCCGAAACTGTATCGATGTTATACGCCGAATACGTGCCTAACGAATTACTCAGCCGCGTATAGCCGAAACGGGCTTCGTTCACCAACGTTGGGAAGATCGTGCGCGTGTTCGAGCCCAGATATTGCTCATAGTTGGTAAGAATTTTGCTTCCGGTGATGCTGATCCCTGTGGAGGCCTGATTCTCGTCGCCCCAGCTATACCGTCCCGTCCACTGCGATTTCGATGATTCGACAAAGTCCATGCGCAGAATGAAGCTATCGCGGTTGTTAGGGAAAGAGTTCTGCTGGGTGTAGTTGCTCGATAAACCCGGCAAGTTGGAAGGGACATAGTAGTTCAGAAACTTCTTCGAGATCGGATCGATCCGGTTCGAAGGAATTTTGTTGCCGGGAAACGGCGTTTTGGTCCCGCCGTTCAGGCCTGTCTCGGGATCGTAAATCGTCGTACCGAGAGCGCTGAAGTCGCCCGTGAACATAGCAGGGGTCGGGACCGAATAGGTCGATTGCGAGTGCTGGCGTTGGGCTCTCCATTCGTCATTCGCCATAAAAAACAGCCTGTTGCGCCCGTTATAAAGCTTGGGGATATAGACCGGCCCGTCCACTTCGAAGCCGTAATCGTTCCACTTGAAGGGCGATTTCACAGGGTGATTCGCCGTGAAGGCGTAGGGCACGGCATCGAATTTGTCGTTGCGGAGGAATTCGAAGAGGGCGCCGTGGTAGGCGTTCCCGCCGGACTTACTGACCACGTTGATCTGGGTAGATTGATGCCCGAACTCGGCCGGGTAGACGCCCGTCTGCACCTTGAATTCCTGAATGGCATCGATGGATGGAAGCGCTACGTATGTGGAGAAGTCGGGATCGGTGTTCGTGACGCCGTCCAGGGTGAAGTAGTCGAACATGATGCGGTTGCCGCCGGCGGAGATGGATTGCGAGGCGCGGTCGCCCCCGAGCCGGCCGACCGCCTGGCCCGATGACGCGGACAGGGTATTCGTGTTGGACGCCAGCGCGACCAGACCGAGGTAGTTGCGGCCATTGAGCGGCAGTTCCGTGATCTGCTTGTTTTCGACGACGGTACCGAGCGAGACGTTTTCGGCCTGCAGCATATCGGCCGAGGCGGAGACCTCAACTGTTTGGTTGACCTGTCCGACCTGTAGCGTGAGATCGAGACGAACGGTCTGCTGAACTTGGACTTCGACATTGCTGCTTTCGACCGTCTTGAAGGAGGGGTGCTCGACTCTGACGTTGTAAACACCGGGTGCGACGTCCGGGAAGGTATAGTCTCCGGAATCGGTCGACATACCAGTTCGTACAGCATTCGTCGCCGTGTTCGTGAGGAAGATTTTCGCGGCCGCGACGCCGGCGCCGCTCGGATCGCTGATGAATCCGGTTATCTCGCCAAAGGTCTGACAGAACAGAGGACTAGCAGAAACAGTCACGAGCATAGCCGAACGGAGTAGAAAGCTCCCGATTTGACGCATAATGGCACCTCCTCCCACTCGGGGTTGAGTTATGTTGGCATGGATGTCTCGGGCGCGCTAGGTTTGCTACGGTACACGGTCTTTAAATATCAATAGAGTGTTAGCATTGCGCCGCGCTGAAATACGTGGGGATTTTGCCTGCTTAACGGTTAGCTGGACAGTTAAAGGAGCGTCGATGCGCCTCTGAATTTGTGGTATGATCCGCAGGCAAGGAATGTGCGACAGCGAACGGACCGGGCTTAGTGAGTCACGCGAGCAGGCTGTGCGGGCGGAACTGAACCGTTTGCTCGAGAGCGCCGCGTTTCGGACCAGCAAGCGATGCAGAGAGTTCCTCCAGTACATCGTCGAGCACACGCTTGGCGGGCCGAACGGCACTCTTAAAGAGCGCTCGATCGGGGTGGAGCTGTTTCAGCTTCCGCAGGATTTCGATACCGGCCAGCACACAATTGTTCGCGTCACGGCGAATGAAGTACGAAAGAAGCTCGCTCAGCATTACCTCTCGGAGAACGGCGCGCATCATGGGGTCAGAATCGAGTTGCCGCCGGGGTCCTACTGCGCCGATTTCAAATGGGAAACGAAGCCAGTCGAAACAGCGCAGCCGAAAACGCCTAGTCGCGAACGAAAGCTTCTTAGCCGCGGGGCGGTCGCCTGCGTGACCGCTGTTTTGATAATCGCTGCTGCAGTTTTCCTGTGGCCGGGGCACGCAAACAACTCTAGCTCCGTGAACGCGAAGTCAACTCCTGTTGCCGCGCTTCTTCCGAGTGTGGTATCAGCCACGGGAAACCTTCGGATTCTCGCTGGCTCGACCGGTGCGTACACAGATCGCAGCGGAAACACCTGGGGTCCGGATCGGTTCTCTAGCGGAGGTTCTGTCGTTGTTCGTCCCGCTGAACGTATTTATAGAACCCTGGATCCCGATATTTA
>JAFAQG010000635.1 GCA_019246575.1 Acidobacteriaceae bacterium | reverse complement strand
GCGCTCCGCCATTACCCGATGTACGCAGGCATCAACGTACGCTCCTCGGGAGCATCGTCCATCTATCATGCTTTCCAAACCAGTTTGGAGAAGCGCTTCTCGTACGGCCTGAGTTTCCTGGCCTCGTATACTTACTCGAAGTCGATCGACAATGCTTCTCTTTGGAACAACACTACCGTCGCGGTGACTGACTTCCGGCTGGAGCGCGGCCTGTCCACCTTCGATACGCGCAACAGGTTTGTTGGGAGTTACACGTACGACCTGCCGTACGGTCACGACCGTAAGTTCGGCTCTTCCAGTCCCGGCTGGGTGAACGCGATTCTGGGCGAGTGGCAGACGAACGGCATTGTCACGATTCAGTCCGGCAATCCTTTGGACCCGACTACCGGCCTGCAGCTCTCAGGCACACAAACCGGAACGCGACCGGACGCAATCTGCAATCCGAATAACTTCAATCACGATCCGTCGGAGTGGTTCAATACGGCTTGTTTTGCGGATAACTTCATCGGCCGCTACGGCACTTCCGGACGCAACATCATCATCGGGCCGCCGACTCACGATTTCGATTTCGCACTGCTCAAGAAAATCCCACTCGGCACTGAGCAGCGCTACCTGCAGTTTCGTTCGGAATTCTTCAATATCTTCAACCACCCGAACTTTGATAATCCGAACGTGACTTTGAGCAGCCCATCGTTTGGAAAGATTACCTCCGCCGGTGTGCAGGATCCCCGCGCCAGTTCGCGGCAGATACAATTCGCATTACGGCTCGCATTCTGAGTCTGGTAAATTTCCTGACGACTACATGACGAGAATCATTCTTGGGCTCGCCCTCGTTTTGGGCACCCTTATCGCTGTGCCGGAGGGCGCGCTGAGCGCAGATAAAAAGCACGACAAAATAGACAAAAAACACGATAAAGAGGTTCCCCATCCGGCGAAGAACCCGTCCTTCAACGTGGTTGAGGCCAGCATCTCGGATATGCGGACTGCCATGGAGCAGGGCCGCACTACTTCGCATGAACTTGTTCTCTTGTATCTTGCCCGAATCGGCATGTACGAAGACAAGCTGCATGCGGCTATCACGGTAAACCCCAACGCTCTCGCCGAGGCCGATGAACGCGATCGCGAACGCGCTGCCGGTCGGGTTCGGGGTCCCCTGCACGGCATTCCGATCGCCCTGAAGGATAACGTCCTCACTCACGACATCGTGACCACGGGCGGGGCGCTCGCGTTCGAAGGCTACGTTCCGCCTTACGATGCCACTCTGGTTAAGAACCTTCGGGATGCGGGCGCCGTCATCATCGCGAAAACAGGTATGACCGAACTGGCCAATTGGGTGGCTGCCGGACCGACGCCCATGCCCGGCAATTACAACGCGGTTGCCGGATTCGGGTACAACCCTTACGATCCCCGCCGGGACCCGCGTGAAGCAACGGACGATGGGCGTCCTGTGCTGCAGACCGGCGGCTCGAGTTCCGGGATCGGCACTGCCGCCAATTTCTGGGCCGGCAATGTCGGCAGCGAAACTTCCGGCTCCATCCTCAGCCCCTCGAATCAAAATATGCTCGCGGCTATTAAGCCAACTATTGGCCGCATCAGCCGGTACGGCGTCATCCCCATCACCGCTGACCAGGACACCGCCGGCCCGATGGCGAAAAGCGTCACCGATGCGGCGATCATGTTCGGCGCGCTCGAAAGTCCCTCTCCCGATCCGAACGATCCCGCTACCAAAACCTGTAGGCCCGCGCCTGACCGCGACTACACGCGTTTTCTCAAGGCCGATGGCCTGAAAGGGATGCGCATTGGAATCCCTCGAGCCTTTTTTTACGACCGAATCACCCCTCCCGGTCCGCCGCCTCAGCCGGCAGAGCGTTCGTCCACATCGGCAACTTCAGGTCCTTCGAGCACTGGTCCGGCGCCCGCTCCGGCAGGTGGCGGATTTAATCGTGGAGGCGGTCTCAATCCTGAGCAGGCTCGTGTTATGACGGAAGCAATCGACATCCTTCGCCAGCAGGGTGCAATCATCATCGATCCCGTGGACATCCCGAGCATCTCGACCAAAGATCCCGACCAGAGCTTCATCCTGTGGGGACAATGCGCCGGGCTGAATAACGCTAAAGGTAAGGATGCCGGATGCTCCGTCGTGCTGAAGTATGGCATGAAGCGCGACTTCAACAAGTGGCTTGCCACGCTCGGAGCTTCTGCTCCTGTGAAAACTCTCACCGAGCTTCGCGAATGGAACATCACCCACACCATCGCGGGCGCAATTCGGTATGGTCAGTCGAACCTTGACATCTCCGACGAAA
>JAFAQG010000634.1 GCA_019246575.1 Acidobacteriaceae bacterium | reverse complement strand
GCTCTCCATGGCGATATCGGTACCCGTGCTCATGGCAATACCGACGTCCGCTGCCGCCAGCGCCGGAGCATCGTTGATCCCATCGCCCGCCATGGCGACGACATTCCCAGCCAACCGGAGCTTCTGAATCACCGCAACCTTCCCGTCCGGGAGAACCCCGCCCTGCACCTCATCAACTCCGGCCTCACTCGCAATCGCGCGCGCCGTCACCTCGTTATCGCCCGTGAGCATCACCAGGCGAATCTTCTCGTTGTGCAACGCCCGCACAGTTTCAGCGGCGGACGCGCGAAGCCGGTCTTTGATCCCGATCAGGCCTGCCGGTCCGTCATCGACCGCCACAAATAGAACCGATTGTCCTTCAGACCGAAGTGAGGCAGCGCGCGTTTCCCACTGCTCGCTCGCGATGCCGTGCGCCTTCAAGAACGAACTGCTTCCTGCAACCAGCCTGTGGCCATCTACCGTGCCGGCGAGACCCGCGCCCCGCGTATACTGAAAATCCTCTGCACGATCCAGAGTCAGTTGGCGTTCCCGTGCAGCGGAGATCATCGCGGCGCCGAAAGGATGCTCGCTGCCCGCTTCGAGACTCGCGACCAGCCGCAGTAGCTCGCCCTCACTCCTCGGGCCCGTCGTTTGAACCGTAACCACTACGGGTTTACCTTCGGTCAGCGTTCCGGTCTTGTCGGTCACGACCACGTTCACGCGCTCCAATCGCTCCAGCGCTTCCGCGTTGCGAACCAGCACTCCCGCATTTGCGCCGCGGCCAGTGGCAACCATGATCGACATCGGGGTGGCCAGACCGAGCGCGCACGGACACGCAATGATCAGCACAGCGACCGCATTGATAACCCCGTGGGCGAGCCGCGGCTCGGGACCGAACGCCAGCCAGATTGCGAACGTGATCGCAGCCGCGAGAACGACCGCGGGCACAAAGTAGGCCGAAACGCGGTCGGCAAGCCTCTGTATAGGCGCGCGGCTTCGTTGTGCCTCGCCGACGAGGCGAATGATTTGGGCAAGCAGAGTTTCACTGCCGACCCGCCGCGCTTCAAAGACAAAAGTTCCCGAGCCGTTCAACGTCCCGGCAGAGACCTGATCGCCCGGCCCCTTCTCCACCCTGAGGGATTCGCCCGTAATCATCGACTCATCCACGTCGCTGGCGCCGTCAATCACTACTCCGTCCACCGGAATCTTTTCCCCAGGACGTACGCGAAGGCGTTGGCCGGCATGAATCTGATCGACCGCAATATCAACATCTCCGGTCTTCGTGATCAGACGTGCCGTGCGCGGCGCGACATCGAGAAGCGAGCGAATCGCATGCCCTGTGCGGCTCCGTGTCCGCAACTCCAGCACTTGCCCGAGCAGTACCAACGTTGTTATCACCGCAGCCGGCTCAAAGTACAGCGCGCCTGCGCTCGGGAAAAAGACTGCGACCAGGCTGAACAGATACGCCGACCCGGTTCCGAGCATAATCAGCGTAAACATGTTGAAACTCCGAGTTACAAGCGACGTCCAGCCGCGTTCAAAGAAAGGCCATCCGCCCCAAATGACAACCGCGCTGCCAAGTGCAAGCTCAACAAATTTCTGCGCCCTCGGCATCACCTCGTTTCCACCGCTCGCGACATCGGCAACCATGAAAGCCAAAAGCGGCAACGTCAGTACTGCGCTTGCCCAAAACCGCCGCGACATGGCTTTCAATTCTGTGTCGTCTACTTCTCCCGTGAGTTCCAGCGGCTCTAACGCCATGCCGCATTTCGGGCATGTTCCCGGGCCGACCTGTCGCACCTCCGGGTCCATCGGACAGGTGTAAATCGCCTCGCGGGAAGCGTGCGGCCTCTCGTCTACGGGCTTGATCACGCCGAGTTGCACCAGCCCGGTTTCCGGTTTCGGAGCGACATATTGCTCGGGTCGGGCTTCAAACTTGTACTTGCAACTCTCGGCGCAAAAATAGTAGGTGTTGCCGCGATAATCGGTTTTCCCGGCGGCCTTCGCGGGATCGACCTTCATGTGGCAAACAGGATCTATCTCGAGAGTCGGCACTAAGTTCTAGGATGTGATCTGCTGGCCAAAGTGGCAACTGAATCCAGCCCTGCCAGAACCGCGCCGTAGCAAGCGGCCGCAGCCGACTCGTTGCGAAACCAGCCTACCGTTCGCGCATCCACGGACCAGGAGAACCAAGCAATGGCACTGTTCGCAGATGACCGGAAAATCCGGTACGCGGTTGTCGGCCTCGGATGGATCGCGCAAGAGGTCGTACTGCCTGGCTTCAAAGGCGCAAGGCATTCAGA
>JAFAQG010000648.1 GCA_019246575.1 Acidobacteriaceae bacterium | reverse complement strand
ATTCTTGTCGAAGCTGTACCAGCCGTAGCCTTTTGCCTCTCTGGCATAGCGTTCTCGAAACATCTTGCCATCGTCATTGAGAACATCGTGTTCTCCTGGGACGAAGAAAACTTCCTTATTAGTGGCCCTTAATATCTGGTCGACGTTGTCGAATTCTTCCGGTTTTGACAGATGGCTAATGTCGCCGGTGTGCAAGATGAACTGCGGCGGGTAAGGTAAAGCGTTAATCTTTTCTACCGCGGCTTTTAGCGTGCCAATGACGTCAGGGTTGGCTGGCTTGTTGAATCCCATGTGGCTGTCGCTGATCTGCACAAAGCTCAACTCTCCCATATGGTGGGAATGCTTACCCGAACTTCCCTTCGATCCGAGCGCGTAGGATTGCAGTACACCTCCCTGGACCACACAGAGAGCCCCGGTCCCCGCCCAGGCCATGCATTTGAGAAATCCGCGGCGGTCGATGCCGTCGTGGTTGTGATCGTGCTCAATAAAGCCGCTCAGCGCTGGCTTGAAGAGTTTAGTTTTTTCCATTTCTGTTGCTCCGTTGAAAATGCCATTCACGTCGCGTATTCGGGCGGCGCGAGTCGTTCCGCGTGGTAAATACTTGCTCGCGCCGCTCGCCAGACGTGTTGCACCTAGCTAGACCGCGACATGGCCGACTTTATTCCCGCTACCGGCGAAGCGGATTTGTGTACCTTGAAAAGGAATAAAATGCAGCTTTGATCAGTCTTACCAAAAGGATTGCCAGAGCGTGTTAAAGCCGGACGAAGAAACTCGGTTTGCACAGCTTGTGTTGCCACACCTAGACAGCGCTGCCAATTTAGCGCGCTGGATCTTGCGCAACCGTGCCGACGCCGAGGATGCTGTGCAAGAAGCCATGCTTCGCGCCTATCGCTTCTTTGGTAAGTTTCGGGGAGGCAATGCCCGCGCTTGGCTGCTGCAGATCGTTCGTAACCATTGCTATACCTTGCTCGAGAAGCATCGCCCGGCCGAACTGATGACCGAATTTGATGAGCAACTGTATCAGCACCCGGCGGCGAGTCCTGAGACCGTGGCCGTTCAAGCGGATGAGCGACGAAGATTGGCCGATGGCCTGCAGTTATTATCGGCCCGCTCCCGAGAGGTGCTGATCTTGCGGGAACTGGAGGGTTGTTCTTACAAAGAGATCGGTGAAATTACCGGAATTCCGATCGGCACAGTAATGTCTACTTTGTCTCGCGCCCGCGAACGCTTGCAGCAAGTCCTAACCCGCCGAGCGGTAAAGGAGGCGCCATGACTTGCGAATTGTCGCATACTACCGTGCATGGTTACTTTGACGGTGAACTCGACGCCGTGCGGGCGCATGAGTTCGAAGGTCACTTGGCGAGCTGTGCGGAGTGTCAGAGAGCGCTTGAAGCCGTCGCCAGCTTGCGCACCGGGCTCCAGCAAAGCGAATTGTTCGAGCCGGCCTCGCCCGAGCTGCGGGAGCGCATTCGCTTGCAACTGGCAGGCGCTTCCGAGAGAACACGGGTAGAGCGAGCATCCCGGCAGCGCTGGTTTCTCGTGCCTAGCTTCGCCGCCCTGGCCTTGGCCGCGCTCATCGCCGTCTTTCCTTTCCTCACACAATCCCGTCGGCAACTCGAGAGAAATGAGGCGGAATTAATTGACGCTCATGTGCGCTCCCTACAACCCGGACATATTACCGATGTCGAGTCGACGGACCAGCACACGGTGAAGCCTTGGTTCGATGGTAAGCTCGATTTCGTGCCACCCGTCGTCGACTACTCTGATCGTGGATTTCCTTTACTCGGCGGGCGTCTCGACGTGCTTGACGGACACCAGGTCGCGGCGCTCGTCTACGGACGTCGTAAGCATATGATCAATGTCTTCGTCTGGCCCAAGCGAGAATGGGGAGCAAACTTTTCCGCCTTCGGGTCGCGGCAGGGCTTTAACTGGGTAAGGGGGCAAACCAGAGACATGCAGTTTTGCCTGATCTCCGATGTTTCTTCGTCGGACTTAGACGAGCTGAAAAGCTTGATCCAACCTTAAATATTGCTGTTAGCCGAAAGAATTGATTTCAAGGAAGTCTCTCCCCAGCTGGAGCAGGATCTCATCGCCGGAGCGCAGTCGTGCTCGATGCACATGCGTTCCGTCATGTGAGAGTTCGTCATTATTCTTCGCCCGAGCCATACCCGTAGCCTTGGTTATTCGGGTGATACTATGAGGGGGCGGGCGCGTAGCTCAGGGGATAGAGCATCTGCCTTCTAAGCAGAGGGTCGCGGGTTCGATTCCCGCCGCGCCCTCCAGACCCCCTCGGTCCAACCCGGAGACATAGGTTACACAACGTACCGGAGACATAGGTTACACCTTCAGCGATGAAGGCTAAACCGGCCGGTGGCGGACGGGCTCAAAAGTGCGATGAGAGTCCTGCCTCCAGACGTCATTGTGATTGCTCCGCATTA
>JAFAQG010000418.1 GCA_019246575.1 Acidobacteriaceae bacterium | reverse complement strand
GAAATAGATGTGGACGCGCTGTGCGATGGAAGCAACGTGCTGATCGCCGGCATTATGGAGCACATCGAAGAAGCCGGGGTCCATTCGGGCGACAGCTCATGCGTCCTGCCTGCCTTTTCCATCCACTCGGCCTGCCTGAAGGCCATTGAGGAATACACCGCGCGCCTGGCCCGAGCGCTCAACGTAATCGGGCTCGTAAACGTCCAATACGCGATCCAGCGCGACCGAGTGTATGTGCTCGAAGTCAATCCGCGGGCCTCGCGAACGGTTCCCTTCGTCAGCAAAGCCACTGGCGTGCCCCTGCCCAAGATCGCCGTCGGCCTCATGCTCGGCAAAACACTTAAAGACTTCCCGGAGCTGACGGGTGGCATCGTGAACGGCACGCTGCCGGTACCGAACTTCTTCGTCAAGAGTCCAGTCTTCCCCTTCGCGAAATTCCCCGGCGTCGATCCCGCTCTAGGACCGGAGATGCGCTCCACGGGCGAGGTGATGGGAGTCGGTGAGACGTTCGGAGAAGCATTCGCTAAAGCACAACTCGCGGCAGGCACGCCTATTCCTGATCGAGGCGCCCTTTTCATCAGCGTGAACGACCGCGATAAGCATACGGCCACCGCCGTAGCTCAGAAATTTCATAGCTTCGGATTCGAGCTCTTCGCTACGCGCGGCACGGCCGCATCCCTGAGAGCTGCGGGTCTACCCTCGAAGACAGTCCTCAAGGTGAACGAAGGACGTCCGAATGCCGTCGATTTGCTGAAGGCAGGCAGGCTCAATCTCATCATCTACACGACAACTGGAAGTCAGTCTTTTCCCGACGAGCAGACCATCCGCCGCAATGCAGTGACGCACCGCATTCCATGCATCACGACCATGAGTGGGGCAAAGGCAGCGGCCGAAGCGGTCGCATCGCGGCGTCGCGATCCGATTCGCGTCTGGAGTTTGCAGGAACTGCACGAAAGTCAACCCAAGCTGACGCTAGCAGCAGGGTCACAGGGTAAATGAAGGAACGGCAGAGCCCGATCAGCGCTTCGTGTGGAACAACTTTCGTTGTACATCGGGCCAAAACTCGTATCCCAACGCCCCGAATGCGCCTTCGGCCGTCACCGTGAACGCCCGCTGAATCGTGAGGCTGGCCCCGCGGTCCGTCGCTGGGTAGTAAAGATTCGAGATCCCTCCAGCAGCGAGATTACCTAGAATGTTGCCGTAGTTCGGCACCCATTTCCCCCTGTCGCTCCTTGCTCTCACGGTGCTATACACTGCGTACAGAATGCGGCTTCCGATGCTGCCCGTCGCTTTGCGGAAGTATCGCGGGTCTTCATGGAACAGCGCCGGAAAAGCAGCATTTCCGATGATTGTGCCGTCGAAACTATCCGCGAATGACGCGCCGTATCTCTTTCCATATCCGGCTGCGCCCTGCCCATACCCGGGATATGCATTTGTGAGCTGACTGTACCCCGCATCCGCTCCCGCCCCAAAAAAAGCAAACGGATCGGTCGCGCTCTTAAACGCCAGCTGGAACTTCTGTCCCGCAGTCAGGGGTAGAATTCCCTCGCCGCTAACCGTGTTGAACTCGGGAATCACGCCTAAAACTCGCTGGCGCTCTTCCAGCTTCAACTGCTCAGCGGCCTTGTCTTTCTGTGATTTCTGATCCGATGACGTCGCCTGCGCCGGCGTGGCAGGCTTGCCCGGAGTCCGCTGAGAAGTATTTTGTGCGCTGCCGTGAACCGGAGCACACATCAACAGCGCCAGGGTTGTGAGCACACGCGTGTTCCATCTTGCAAATGAGAAATTTCGTGCCAAAGTTAAGCAGACGGTACTTCCATCGTAAGGGTTACGCGCTCAGTGCTGGTGCCGTAGTGAGCGCGGTCTTGTAAACGGGATGAACTCTTGCATGAAGTTGTACGCCGCGTCGCCGCCCAGCCCTACACATGTCCGGATGATCGCACTGCTTTGCTTTCCTGTGCTGTGCGCTTGCCATACGTTCGTGAACTCGGCAGCCCCAAATTCGCTAATGAGACGGCCGTACGCAACTTCCGAGCTGCCGTCATCGGTCTTGGTCCAAAAAACCTGCTTCGCGGCATTCAGGGTCCGTTCCTTTATCGTTTTTTCCTCGGAAGGAAAGTAGCGCGGATCCTCATGGAATACGCTCTCCAGAGTGAACGCGAACGCCTGCCGAGAGAAATTGCCAGCGAAGCCGGATCCGTATCGCTTCGAAAATCCTGCCACACCTTGCCCCCACTCACTCGGCGAATTTCGTGCTTGTCCTATGGAAGCGCCGATCGCAGCACCGGCAAAACCGCGTAGTCCGAGCGATTGCACGACCCGATAAGCAAACTTATCGCCTTCCGTAAGCGATGGTGCGGAAACGGTGTTCGGCAACTCTCCCGGCTGAGGGGGGTTCGCTTGGGCCTGCAATGCCCAGGGGAGGAGAAGCGCAAGGCAGAAGAACGCAAGATGGTGAAGCCCTTTCAGCCAACGATCGGGGCTTCGGTCACTCAAACACACTTTCACGTGTGATGCACGTCCCGGGCAGCGGTTTCATCGGTAGCTACAGCGTCGGTTCCTGAAACAATCGAATCCCGGCGATTCCTTCGGCGCCCGCTCGCATGCAGCTATCCGCGTTGTCCCAATCGACGCCTCCGAGTGCATAAACAGGTTTGCCGATCGTACATGCCAATCTCAGCGACTCGAGTCCCAGCGGCGGACCTTTGCTTGGCGATTCGAAAATGGGGCCATACGTTACAAAGTCCGCCTTAGCATGACGAATTTCGTCAAGCGTATGGCACGACCGGCCAACAAGAAATCCGGGCAGCGTCTGTTGCGGCGCGTCGGCGGGCAGATGCACTCCGTCCGCTCCTGCGACAAACGCGACATCGGCACGAGAATTTACCAGGACTCTTGTCCGCGTCCGGCTTCGCACCTCGTGATCGCGCACCTCGAGCACTGCCAGCGTGAATTCGAACAACTGGCGTCCGCTCAAATCTTTCTCGCGGATCTGAATCATATCGACGCCGAGATGCAGCTGGTCGCGAATCACTTCAAGCAATGCGCGGAAACCGCCAATTGGTTTGCGGTCCGTGATGTAATACCGCTTCATGCCTGGCAGCGCAGAGGGCGCGGACTCCGCGCCGCCAAACAGAAAGCGGAGCTCGCAGGCTCTTTGCGCGGCGCGAGCGGCCCGTGAAGGTTATGCGCCTTACTCATGCGACAGTCGCGGAAGCCGATGCCGCCACGAAGGAAACAGCGCGACTCGGAACTTCGAGCAGCACGCGATCATGCCCGCGAAGCCGATCGTACTTTGCTTCATTGACCGTCGCAGAGAGCCCGCCTTCGAACTGAAGCCGCATGCCGCGCGCACATGGCGTTGCTGATACCGCCTTCACCAGGAGACAATTCGGCGACGGGTGCGCATCGGGTGCATGAATCGTAATCTCCGTCTCGCGTACGCACACAAATCCCCGATCCCCGATAAGATGGCCGCGCAAATAAGGACCCTCGATGTCCCCATTGGCAAGCGCAATCCTGCTGGTATCACCGCCCGGATCAAGCGCTTTGATCTGCGCCGGAGCCACAGCATAAAAACCCAGAAAACGGGCAGCATCCACGCTCGCAGGCCGGGCCAGCACTGCGTCTCTCGGCCCAACTTGCAGGAAACGCCCTTTCTCAATCAGGCAAATGTGATCGGCAAGCTCGAAACATTCTTCCAGATCGTGCGTCACCACAACCACTGGTATGTCGAGGCGCTCCCGAGTATCGCGGAGAATCGCATAGAACGCCTGCCGTAAGCGCGTATCGAGTCCTCGCGTAGGCTCGTCCATCAGAATTAGCCGCGGCTCGCCGGCGAGTATTCGCGCGGGTGCCGCACGCTGCTTCTGACCGCCGGAGAGTTGCGCCGGCGTCCGTGCCGCAAGGTCACCAAGCTCGAAAGCTTCGAGTAGCTCCGCGACGCGGCGATGGAGGCTCCGACCTCGATTTGCACGAGAACGCGCGGCTGCAGCCGCAAACCGGATATTCTCTCGCACGGTCATGTGCGGGAACAAAGCGTGGTCTTGAAAGATGTACCCGCACCTCCTCAGTTGTGGAGGAATGTGTAAGCGCGCGGAAGCATCGAAATAAAGCTGGTCTTCTACCAGGATCCGACCCTGGTCCGGCGAAGTGAAACCCGCCAGACAGTTCAGCGTTACTGTCTTTCCCGCGCCGCTGGGCCCGAGCAGAACGGTGATGCCCCGTCCCGCCCGTAAGTGAATATCGAGGTCAAATGGTTGGGAATCGCGGATAGCAGGGAATCGCTTCACCAGCCGGGCGTCAAGGCTCAGCCGATGATTGGCTTTTTCGTTCAGGCAGCGCTCCCCGGCCGTGCCGGTCCGGAGCTCCGCCGCACGTACCCTGCCGGCCACAGCAAAGCAATAGCCACAATCGACACCACCAACACGAGCACCCGCGCCAAACGGCCGTTTCCCGATTCGACAGCATCGTAAATAGCTACAGATAATGTTTGTGTCCGGCCTGGTATGTTGCCCGCGATCATAATCGTCGCACCGAAGTCGCCAAGTGAGCGCGCGAAGCTGAGCGTTGCGAGTGAGCTCAGGCCACGCCGGGCAAGCGGAAGAGTCACTCGCCAAAACGTCCGCCATTCGGACGCGCCAAGGCTGTGTGCCGCCCACTCATAGCGGTAATCGACACCTTCCAACACTGCGCGCGCAGCCTTGATGTAAATGGGCGCCGAATGAAAAAACGCAGCCACAACTGCTGCTTGCCACGTAAACACGAGCGGCTCGCCGAAAACCCTTTCATATGCGATACCCACAGGCGAGCTGCGTCCCAACAATACCAGCAGGTAGTAACCGAGAACCGTGGGAGGAAGCACCAACGGTAATGTCACAAGAGAGTCCACCAGATCCTTGCCGGGAAAGCTCTTGTGAGACAAGACGTACGCCGCGGCTGTTCCCAGTGTTAGAACGAAAGCCGTCGCCAGCACCGCGACGCGTATGCTGAGCCACAGCGGAAACCAATCCATGCTCGTTGCAACATTCATGGATAACGTTAGGAAGATTGATTATAGCGGCGGCTTACAGAATGCCATCGGATGCGAATACGTATGCGAACCGACATATTAGTTGAAAGATTGCTGCTGCAGGCGTAGAATTTTCACCGTAAGACCGTCTAAGTAACGAAAGGAACCATTTCCCCGTTATGAACTTCGTACTCCATCTGAGTCTGTGGGTTGCTCTCCTGCTGATCACGGTGGGCGTAGCCCTCTATCGCAAATGGCTGGAAGATCACTGCGACCACTACATTCATCTCCACAGTGACTCACATGATGCGAGCGTAGTCGCTGCCCAAAGCGCAATGTGCAAGCGCCTCGACCTTGTCGACAAGCTGAGAACTGCGCTTATGGTCGCATTAATCGTCTACGGCTTGACGATTGGAGGTTTGGCTGCATACAACGCCTGGAACTCCGGGGCCGCTTCATAATACGGATGCAAATGGCTCACACGAGGTTGCCCTGTCAAACCCGGAGGCGATCATGAGCACGACGAGAAGAGACGTCTTACGAAGCGCAGTCATCGCAGCCGTCGGGACCTTCCCCGCTTTCAGTTCGCCGGAAGACGTAAACACCTCGCTCGACGCGATCGTTGCGCGCATCAGGCGGCCTACTTTTCCGAACCGGGATTTTGACATAACGCGTTATGGCGCAATCGGCAACGGTAAGGAGAAGTGTACTGAGGCGATCGCGAAAGCCATTCGCGAATGCAGCGCAGCCGGGGGCGGACGAATCGTCATACCCGAGGGCGCTTTCTTGACCGGCGCGATCCATCTTGAGAACAACGTCAACCTGTACCTGTCCAAAGGAGCAACGCTCCTGTTCAGCCGCGATCCGAAAGACTATCTGCCGAACGTATTTACACGCTTTGAAGGCACGGAGTGCATGAATTATTCTCCCTTCGTCTATGCCTTTGAAAAGCAGAACATCGGCGTAACCGGTCCGGGAAAACTGGACGGACAGGCGGGCCCCGATCACTGGTGGCCGTGGGCAGGCAAATCGCGCGGCGGGTGGCAAAAGGGTCAGACGAGCGGCTTGGACGATCGCAAGGCGCTCGTAGATATGGCCGACCGTGACGTGCCGGTCGAAAAGCGCATCTTCGGAGACGGCCATTTCCTAAGGCCCAATTTCGTTCAACCGTATCGCTGTAGGAATGTTCAGCTGGAAGATTTCACTATCGTGAATTCCCCGATGTGGGAGCTGAATCCCGTACTCTGCACGAACGTCATCGTTCGTGGGATTACGATCAACAGCCACGGACCGAATAATGACGGCTGCGACCCTGAATGTTGTCGTGATGTTCTCATTTCGAACGTCAGCTTCAGTACCGGGGATGACTGTGTCGCTGTAAAATCCGGCCGCAACCGGGACGGCCGCCGGGTCGGTGTGCCCTGCGAAAACGTGGTGATCGTGGATTGCGAGATGAAGGACGGACACGGCGGTGTGTCTATCGGAAGCGAGGTTTCGGGCGGCATTCGCAACATCCTTACGAACCATTGCCATATGAGCAGCCCCAACCTGCAACGTGGCCTTCGGATCAAGAGTAATTCCTATCGCGGCGGCACGATCGAAAACATCCGTTTCGAAAACGTCACCATCGGCCAGGTCGCTGAAGCCACTGTTGAAGTCGACTTCTACTACGAAGAGGGGCCGGGAGGACCTTTCAAACCCGTCGTCCGCGACATCTACATTGACCACGTGACTTCGCAAAAAAGCAAGTACGGCATTTACTTGCGTGGGTTCCCCAACGATCCCATCAACGGCGTACATATCTCCGACTGCAACTTCGAGAATGCCGCAAAAGGAAACTTTTTCGAAGCCGTAGCACAGGTGGACGTTAAGAACGTCGACGTCAACGGTAAGCCTGTAACATTGCAGGAGATGCTTTCGACAAAGGCGTCTTGACTGCCGGGGCGCAGAACATCGCCGCAGCGTAGTCTGCGTGAACGTTCGCTGTAGAATTGTCTCTGGTCTAACCTGAGCAGCTATGTCGCAACCTCGCACCCTTCCCAAGTACTCGATCGGAGTTGGAGATCGATTCGCGCATCAGGCGCGTGCGCAATTGAAAGCTTGCCTCTTGGCGCGCGATGCCGGCGTGGAGGTCATTCCTGTTTGGAACAAATCCAATCGGGAACACACGATCGTAGGTTCTGACCCAAGAGGTACACGTACTGCCGCCGACGAAGCCGTTAAGGTGCTCGGTTGGAAGAAGCCGTACTTTGTCGATGCCGATCACATCAACGTGAACACGGTAAGCCGGTTCCTGGAGCCCTGCGACTTTTTTACGATTGACGTCGCGGACCTCATCGGCAAAGCCGCCGACCAGGCAAGTGTCGACAGGTTCGTCGAACGCCATCCGGAGCTCATCGGTGATATTCGCATTCCGGGAATCGAACGCTCCTTCTACACCGATCGTGAATCTGTCGCCGGCGTCGCACACAAATACCTGGCCGCGATCCAGGAAGCCGGACGCATTTACAAATGCATTGAGCAGCAGAAAGGAAAGGGCAATTTTATCCCGGAGGTCTCAATGGACGAGACCGATTTCCCGCAGAGCCCTGCTGAGCTGCTGATTATTCTGGCCGCAATCGCGGATGAAGGCATTCCCATTCAGACCGTTGCGCCAAAGTTTACCGGCCGGTTCAACAAAGGCGTAGACTACGTCGGTGACCTAAAAAAGTTTGCCGAAGAGTTCTCCGATGACATCGCCGTAATCGGGTACGCGGTGAAACAGTACGGCCTCCCGGACAATCTGAAGCTGAGCGTGCACTCCGGAAGTGACAAGTTTTCAATTTACGAACCGATCCGCCGCGCCATGAAGAAATTCGACGCCGGTGTTCATCTCAAAACCGCGGGAACAACATGGCTCGAAGAATTGATTGGCTTGGCCGAAGCAGGCGGGCCAGGTCTCGATTTGGCCAAAGAAATCTATCGCGAAGCTTACGGGCATCGGGACGAATTGACAGCCCCTTACGCAACGGTCATCGATATCGATCCCGCTAAACTGCCAAGCCCTGAAACCGTGAACGGTTGGTCATCGCAGCAGTTCACCTCCGCTCTGCGCCATGACCAAAAAAACCCCGCCTACAACAGCAGCATGCGCCAGCTACTTCATGTCGGCTTCAAGGTGGCGGCAAAGATGGGTCAGCGGTACCTGGATCTGCTGAACCAGATGGAAAGCACGATCGCAAAGAACGTCACTACCAATCTCTTTGACCGCCACATCAAACCTGTATTCTTAAGTAACTGAGCCCGGCATTCAACCGGAGACAAGGCGCGCCTGCCGCATTGCCGGCAAGCGCTACGTGAAAAGATGGACATCCGGCAACTTGAGCTGTTATTGGCAGTCATCGAGCATGGCAGCATTACTCGCGCAGCCGAAGCAGTGTATCTTTCGCCGGGTGCTGTTAGCGTGCAGTTGCAAAACCTCGCCGGCGAGCTCCAAACCGAATTGTTCGTACGCACGGGCAAGGCCTTCCTGCCCACACCGGCAGCGATCCGGCTTTCCGAGCTCGCGAGAAGAGTAGTGTCTCAGGTGCGCGAAATCGAACACGAATTCGCGAATGATCCGGCTCGCGACCGCCGCCCGTTCCATCT
>JAFAQG010000606.1 GCA_019246575.1 Acidobacteriaceae bacterium | reverse complement strand
CCGCCGGACATTCCGTTTCGCAAGCACGAAATCGACATCGGCGCGAGCGAAACCGCTGCTGTAGCCGACATCAACGGGGACGGAAAACTGGACATCGTTTCAGGCGAGAACTGGTTCGAGGCGCCTAACTGGAAACCACATAAATTTCGCGAGTTAGGATACGCAAACGGCTACGTCGATAACTTTAGCGACTTACCTTTGGACGTCGACGGAGACGGGAAAATCGACATAGTAAGTTGTTCTTGGTTCCGACGCTCATTGCGATGGTGGAGGAATCCGGGCCGCACAGGCCAGTGGTCCGAGCAGTCTATTCAGGAAGGCTTTTCCATTGAGTTTGCGTTCTTAGTGGACCTCGATAACGATGGCAAACAAAGAGAGATTCTGCCGGAATTCGGCAACACAAACGCACCTCTTAGCTGGTACGAGCCTAAGAATGGCGCATTTATACGGCACATTGTAAGTAATTCGAGTTACGGACATGGAATTGGCGCCGGCGATGTAAATAGGGACGGCCGAACGGATATCATCACTCCAAAAGGATGGTTCGAAGCCCCTCCCGATCCGCGTGCCGGGACGTGGATATGGCATCCCGAGTTCGACCTAGGGGCGACCGGCTTCATTTACGCGTATGACGTCAATGGCGACGGTCTGCCCGATTTGATCTTCTCTGCCGCGCATGATTACGGCGTGTTTTGGATGGAGCAGACGGCCGACCACCATTGGACCAAGCACGTCATCGATGACACTTGGTCTCAAGCTCATGCCCTCACCATGGTCGATCTGAATCATGACGGCAGGCCCGATTTTCTCACGGGAAAACGCTACATGGCGCATGATCACGATCCCGGCGCGCGCGAGCCTCTGGGCGTTTATTGGTATGAATTCCGAAAAGGAGATGATGGCAAGATCGTCTGGATTAAGCATGTCGTCGACTACAGCACCCGAACGGGGGGCGGGATGCAGATTCCCGTAGCGGACCTGGACGGCGACGGCGACCTGGATTTCGTGACCGCAGGCAAAACTGGCTTGTTTCTTTTCGAAAATCTCACGGCGGGAACTTCCCATGAAATTCGGCGTTAACACGTTCATCTGGTCCGATCGCTTCGACAAGCGCCACGCGGCTCTCCTGCCAGCTCTAAAGCAAGCCGGCTTCGACGGAGTCGAATTACCGCTTGTTGATCTGCATCCGTCATACGATCGCGACATTCGTGCTGCTCTCGAACAGAATCAGTTAGAATGCACGTTCTGCTCCGTCATTCCGGGGGGCTTGAGCGTCATCGACGAGGATGCGGGAATCAGGAGAAAGACGAAGCAGCATCTTGAGGACTGTGTGCGAACTGCTGCCGAGATGGGCGGGCGGCTTATCGCTGGTCCACTCTACTCGCCCGTAGGTTATCTGCCCGGCCGCCGCAGGACACGCGATGAGTGGAAGAGAGCCGTAGAATCTTTCCAGCAGCTTGGCCCGATGCTCGACAACTACGGCGTTACGCTCGCAATTGAGCCTCTGAACCGTTACGAAACTTACTTTTTGAATACGGTCAGCGACGCCGTTCTATTGTGTCGCGAGATTGGTCACCCAAAAGTCGGCATTCTGTTCGATACGTATCACGCGAATATCGAGGAAAAGAACATTGCGGATGCGCTGCGGCAGGCCGGATCGTACTTGAAACACGTTCACTCGTGCGAAAACGATCGCGGTATTCCCGGCAGCGGGCATATTGAGTGGCCTGCAATTGTCGAGGCTTTGCGCCAGCTCCGATACGAGGGCTGGCTCACCATAGAAGGGTTCGGTTTTTCGCTTGGGGCGTTATCTGCTGCGGCATCCATCTGGCGCGATCTCGCACCGGAACCCGGCGCGATCGCTTTCGAAGGGCTTCGCTTCTTGCGCGCCCGGCTCGCGACGTAACTGTTAGGTACGTTCGTCCGAAAACTCAGCGCAGACTTACTGGAGGCGGGGTTACAGCAGAAAGGCGCGCGAATTCAGCGTCCGGTAATTCGAGAGCCGCGGCCGCGATGTTTTCATCCAGGTGTTTCGGTGACGAAGTGCCAGGAATAGGCAGCATGATAGGTGAGCGCTTCAGCAGCCATGCCAGTGCTACCTGGAGTGGCGTAGCGTTCAGCTTTTCAGCAACGGTTTCGAGCATTTCCAGCGCACGCTTGCCGCCTCCGAGCGGAGCCCAGGGGATGAAAGCAATCCCGTGATCTGCACAGTAGTTAACGATGTAATCCCATTCGCGATCCCCAAAGCTGTACCGGTTCTGTACGGAGACGATCGGGACCATCGCGCGAGCACGCTCAATGTGCTCACGCGTAACGTTCGAGAGCCCGATATGGTGAATCTTACCCTGCTCGCGCAATTGCGCCAGCGTTTCCATGGAAGCCTCCAACGAGACAGCGAGATCCGGCGTGTGCAATTGATACACATCGATTCTGTCTACTCGAAGGCGCTTGAGGCTACCCTCGACCGCCTTGCGGAGATGAGAGGGGCTGGCATTATGCGTCCATTTTCCGGGACCGGGACGCTCCCAGCCACCTTTGGTTGCGATCACAAGATTCGGCGGATACGGCGTCAGCGCCTCCGCGATGAGCTCTTCGGAGACGTAGGGGCCGTACGAATCCGCGGTGTCGATGAAATGCACCCCGAGGTCGACCGCGCGTCGCAAGACCGCAATCGCGGTGTCGTGGTCTTCAGGCGGCCCCCAGATTCCCTTACCCGTTATCCGCATGGCTCCGAAACCGAGCCGGTTGACAGTGAGATCGCCGCCGAGCGTGATGGTTCCCGCAGCAGCCGCGGTTATGT
>JAFAQG010000983.1 GCA_019246575.1 Acidobacteriaceae bacterium | reverse complement strand
ACGAGGAGCTGAAGCTGCCGCGGATGGGAGTCGGAAACTCTGTTAGATGTGTCAGCGTTTTCAGCAGCTCGGTATCCGGCTCGACGTTATCGCCCAGGCCCGCTTCGATACGTTGTTTGCGGTCGAGCGCGCGCACGATGACGTAGTTATCGCGCAAGGCGTTTTCGTAGCGACCGATGGTGACGGCGACCGGCTGCTTCGAGCCGAGAATGCGGTGTCCACGCGTTGTGTTACCGGAACGAACACCGGCAATCTCAACCGGAATGACTTCATCGTTCAACAAGGCAACGATCCAGCGAATGGGACGAATGAATCGCACGCCGTCGCGGCCAGTCCAATACATGGTTTTCGGCCAGGGGATGCCCGTCACCATGCCGGGAATAACTCGTGTGAAAAGCTCGCGTGCAGACTCGCCCTTTTTTACGAGCGTGAAGAAGTAGCGCTCGCCTTTTTCGTCGCGTTCGCGCCGCAGTGCCTCGACTGTCGTCTTATTTTTCTTCGCAAAGCCTTGCGCTGCTTTCTCTCCGGCCGATACGTACGGACCGGGCACAATGTGGTTCACATCGGGCAATCCTTCCTGCAATCCCGTTGCAAGTAGAGCGAGGCGTCGCGGAGTGGCATCGAGCAGTTCAATGGTTCCGTTCAATCCACCGGCGAGATCGGAAAAGCTTCGGCGCAAGCTCTCGAGAGCCGGCTCGATCATCCAATCGGGAATTTCTTCGAGGCCGACTTCGAGGAGAAAATCCGACACCTACGCCACCGCCTCTTCGGCTGAGGGGAACTGCTGCTCGACCCAGGCCTGTGCAACGCCAACAGCAAGCTTGCGAACACGGCCAATGATCGCGACGCGCTCGGTGACGCTGATTGCACCGCGCGCATCGAGCATGTTGAACAAATGCGAGCATTTCAGAACGCGGTCGTAGGCCGGGAGCAGCGGGAATCGAGGATCCCGGCCCGCATGAAAGAGCGACAGAAGCCGCTGACACTCTTTTTCGTGAAGATTGAATTCGTCCCATAGCGCCTGCGTGTGCGCCAGTTCGAAGTTGTAGACGGAAAACTGCTCTTCGTCGGCGAGCCGAACGTCCGAGTACTTCACACCGGGTGCCCACTCGATGTCGTAAACGCTATCGACGTTCTGCAAAAACGCCGCGATGCGTTCGAGGCCGTAAGTGATCTCGGCCGGGACGAGATCCAGATCGAGGCCGCCGCATTGCTGGAAATACGTGAACTGCGTGATCTCGAGGCCATCGAGCATGACCTGCCAACCGATTCCCCATGCGCCGAGGGTCGGCGATTCCCAGTTGTCTTCTTCGAATTTAATGTCGTGCTTGCGAAGATCGATGCCGATCGCTTCCAGGCTGCCGAGATACTGTTCCAGGACATCGTCGGGTGTGGGCTTGAGGATCACCTGGAGCTGTTGATGCTTGTAGAGGCGATTTGGATTTTCGCCGTAGCGTCCGTCCGCGGGGCGGCGGCTCGGTTGAACGTATGCAACTCTGTACGGCTTCGGCCCGAGCACGCGCAGAAATGTTTCCGGCGCCATGGTGCCGGCGCCGACTTCAAGATCGTAGGGCTCCTGGATAACCGCGCCGCGGTCGGCCCAATAGCGCTTCAGTTTGAAGATCGTGTCTTGGAAGGAGTCCATGAAGTTCAATTGGCCGCTTGCTGGCGCGCGCGGCTCAGTCTCGAGACCACGTGCATTATCACTAGAGCGCCTCCAGCAGCGCCGGAGTCCGAAAGCGCCGTTCCACGTGCTCTTCCATCTGCCGGATGAGAAATCGTCGCAGATCGAGGGCAGTATCCTTGTTCCAAGCAGCCGCCGGTAATTCGGCTACGTGGTTGCGCAACATCGCCCCGGCCAATTCGCGCGATGAAACCGACAACCCGCGATCGGGATGGACGCTAAGGTCCGGCAGAAAGCCGGAGAGGCGTGTCGCCCAGAGAGAAAAATAAGTAATTGCGGTCCAGTTTGCTCCTGGCGTGCGCTGGTGCATGTAGCCGAGCACGGCGGAGAGCAAGCGAAAGAAGCGCTCGTTCGGCTCGTTTGGCGGCAACAGATGGTCGCTGACTTCGGCGACGTAGTCGAGCGCGATGCTCGCATCGAAATCGCTGAGCAGATCGAACTGGGATTGCAGCAAGTCGCACGAGTTCAGGTTCACGAGCTCGCGATTTTCCTTTTGCGAATAAGACAAATTCACGAGTGACAACCGTTCCAGACCGGAGCCGAAGCTACTCTTCGGTCTGCGAGCCCGCCTGGCAACACCGCGGAGCTTGCCTTGATCTCGGGTGAAAAAACTCACGATCAGATCGGACTCACGGAACGGGTACGTTCGGAGGACGTAGGTCTCGCTCACCCGAGCCGGCATAACTGTGGGTCTCGTACGGCGGCCGAAGCCTCGAGCCCGTGCCAGGCAAGTTTACAGCCGCTGGAACTCTCAGGTTAGCAGAGCAGGCAATCTAATCCGGCCGGCGGTGAGCGGCATCAATCCTGAACGTTGATGGTCCCGCGGCAGTTTGGCGAACCGCAGCGGCAGGCAACGCGCTCGACCTTTTTATCGAAACGATAATCGACAGTTAGCTCCTCACCGCGACGAATGTTGCGAACGCTGATGTAAAGAATGTGTCCCTTCATGATACGAGCCGCGAGATTCGGATTGCAGGAGTGATTGATGTACTCCGCCCCGGAACCTCCGACCGAACCGTCGAGGGTCCAATACGCGTCGAGAGTAAACAGATAGGTAAATTCGCTTAACGCGGCGCGGCGCTTGGTCTCGCGGCGACCGATCTTCTCGCCGGTGTACTCGATCACTTTGCGATGAGCCGGGATGAACTCGGCAGCATATACGCCCCAGCGATGGATTTTCGACGGCCCCAGTCTGATGTCGAAGCACGCGTACCCAGGATCGATACGCGGCCGGCGGTCTCCATTTCCCGAGACAGCAAGGGCGGATGCAGAACGCATCATGCCCGTCAGGTTAGCGGATCAGGTGGTGCGTGCGCTAGCGGTTTGCGCGCGCTGTTCAATGTTTTTCTTCAGCACCGTGACGAGCTCTTCGACCGCAGCCGCGCTCTTCTTCAAGGCGGACTCTTCTTCGCCAGTCAGCTTGACCTCGTAGATTTTCTCGATACCCCTGCTGCCTAGTTTCACGGGCACTCCGACATAAAGCTCGTTGATGCCGTACTCGCCTTTCAGGTATGCGGCGCAGGGGAGTACTTTGTTTTTGTCCTTCAAGATTGACTCGACCATCTCGACACTGGATGCGGCGGGTGCATAGTAGGCGCTACCGGTCTTAAGGTACTTCACAATCTCAGCGCCGCCATCACGCGTCCGCTGCACAAGCCTGTCGATCGTTGCCTGGTCCATAAGCTCGGTAAGCGGAATTCCACTGACGTTTGTGAACCTGACCAGCGGAACCATCGTGTCGCCGTGCCCTCCCAGGACCATTGCGGTCACGTTCTCAAAAGCGACTCCGAGTTCCTCCGCGATGAACGTGCGATAGCGCGCCGTGTCGAGGACACCTGCCATGCCGAATACGCGCTCGCGCGGGAAGCCGGAGACTTTGAGAGCGGTCCAGCACATGGCGTCCAGCGGGTTGGTAACAAGAATGATGATGGCGTTCGGCGATTTCCGGGCGGCCTGTTCCGTCGCGCCCTTCACTACTTCATAGTTCGCAATCAGCAGATCGTCGCGGCTCATGCCGGGCTTGCGCGGGAAACCTGCTGTGATGACGATGATATCGGAGTTGGCCGTCTCCTCGTAGCCGTTCGTGCCGGTCAGTCGGACATCGTAGCCTTCGACGGGCGCTGATTCGAGGATGTCCAAACTCTTGCCTTGCGGAACTCCTTCGACGACGTCAACAAGCACCACATCGGCCAGCTCTTTGGCGGCGATTTTTTGTGCCGTGGTGGCGCCAACATTACCTGCTCCGACTACCGTGACTTTTTTGCGCATATTGCTACAATACCGCCGCAGAGTTCCGGTGAGCGGCTGAGGTGCAGAACGGTGAAGCGCACGGCGGTTATCGTTGGCAGCGGTCCGAACGGCTTGTCGGCGGGTATCGAGCTGGCGCGCGCGGGTTTCGATGTCGAGGTGCGCGAGGCAGCATCGATGCCGGGTGGCGGCGCACGATCGGGCGAGCTCACGCTGCCCGGCTTCATTCACGATTACGGCTCGGCGGTTTATCCGATGGCGGTTGCGTCGCCGTTCTTTTCGAAGCTGCGGATGCACGCACACGGGCTGCGTTGGGTGTGGTCGCCCGCCGAGGTGGCACATCCGCTCGATGACGGCACAGCGGTTCTGCTGTATCGCGATGTTACCCAAACGGCCGCGCAGCTTGAGGGCGCTGACGGCCAGGCATGGATAACTCTGTTCGAGCCGCTGGTGCGCGATTGGAAAATCATCATGAGCGAAGTGCTCCGGCCGCCGATTCACGTCCCGCGGCACCCGCTTCTTCTAGCCCGCTTTGGTCTTCGGGCCTTTCAGCCGGCGACAATGCTTGCGCGCACGTGGTTTGGGGGCCAGCGCGCTCGTGCTTTGTTCGCCGGAGTGGCAGCGCACTCGATCTTGAAGCTGGAATCGCCGCTTAGCGCGGCTTTCGGTTTCATTCTCGGCGGCTCCGGACATGCTGCCGGCTGGCCGGTTGCGCGTGGTGGAGCACAGACGATCACGAATGCACTCTCGAGCATTCTGAGGTCCTATGGAGGGCGCGTTGTGACAGAGAAGCGTGTGACAGATCTCGACGAATTACGCGCGTTCGACCTGAAGATGCTCGACATCACGCCGCGACAACTGCTTCAGCTCACGAACGGCAAGCTTCCGGGTTGTTTTCG